>NZ_JBIVIF010000029.1:10561-88486 GCF_044749595.1 Pseudomonas sp. NPDC089392 | reverse complement strand
GCCTGACCGGTGGTTTCCCCGAGCAGTGAAGCAACGACCGGCGAAGTACCCCATGCGCAAATGAAAATGCCAGTCAGCTTAACTGACTGGCATTAGGCCAAGGCCGGGTTTTTTGCGCATCACAAGAAGAATTACTTCTTGGAACGGCCTTTGAAGCTGTTGTCGCGAGTGTCGATGTCGATCCACTCGTCGATCTGGATGAAGTCGGCAACCTGGATCTCGGTACCGTTCTTCAGTTTGGCAGGCTTCATGACCTTGCCCGAGGTGTCGCCGCGAGCAGCGTTCTCGGTGTAGACAACCTGACGGCTGATGGTGGTCGGCAGTTCAACCGATACCAGGCGGCCTTCGAAGAACACGGCTTCGCAGATGTCTTCCATGCCTTCTTCGATGTACGGCAGAACGGCGTCGATGTCTTCGGCGTTCAGTTCGTACATGGTGTAGTCGGTGGTGTCCATGAAGGTGTACGAGTCACCGCTGATGAACGACAGGGTCGCTTCTTTGCGATCCAGGATCACGTCGTCCAGCTTGTCGTCCGCACCGTATACGGTTTCGGTCTTGTAGCCGGTCAGCAGGTTCTTCAGCTTGGTCTTCATGATCGCGCTGTTACGGCCCGACTTGGTGAACTCAGCTTTTTGAACCAGCCACGGGTCGTTGTCGATCCGCAGTACGGTACCGGGTTTCAGTTCTTTACCAGTTTTCATTACGAAGTATCCGAATCTGGATGGATTTATAAAAATCGAGGCCGCATATCATAGCCAATTTCGGTAAAACTGTACCAGCGTCATGGCAAGGTCCGGCTGAGCGGCCTGCCGTGCGGCCCAAAGCCGGGCATGTTGCTGCAGTTCCGGCCAATGCTGGCGGGCCGCCTGCCAGGCCTGGCCCATGTCGAAATCCATGTTCCAGGCGCGCCACAGGCCAAGCAGGGCGGCATCGGCTTCGTCTGACAAACCGCGTCGATAATGCGCGAGAAACGCTTCGAGCTTTTCCCAGTGGGCATTCTCGCCCTGCACATAGATGTGCCACAGCATCGGCTGCCCGGCCCACTGCGCGCGCACGAACGAGTCTTCGCCACGCACCGCGTTGAAATCGCAGCTCCACAACAGCCGGTCGAAGTCGTCCTGGCTGACGAAAGGCAGCACCTGTACGGTCAGCGCGCCACGCCTGCGCACGCTCCCCACTTGCAGCGGCGCCTCGCCGAGCCACTGGCTGAGCCCCGCGACGATGCGCCCTTGCGGTACCAGCAGGTGGCAAGGTTGTGCGCCGCTGGCCAGGGCGTCGAGCCAATTGGCCAATTGCGGGTTTTCGTAGGCGAACAGCGAAACCAGCAATGCCCCCTGCTCGGGGTTTACGCCAAGCCCCTGCAGAAATGCCTGGCGCGCATCGGCCGACTGCTGGAACGCGTCTCGCCGGGCCAGCAACGAGCCCTCACGCAGCAAGCCACCGGTGTTTTCGGTAAAGCCCGGGAAGAAATACACCTTGCGCAGGCCATTGGGTTGCGGCGAAGGCAAGCCATGGCAGCCCTCCACCCAGTCCTCGGCACTGAGGTATTCGAGGTTCAGCCACAGCGGCGGCTTCGGGCGCGCACGCATGGCCTCGACATAAGCCGCCGGCAACTGGCAGGCGAATGCGCCGATCACCACATCGGCCGGTGCTACCGGCAACCAGGCCGCCGGCCACTGGCGCACATCCACACCGTGCTGCCACTGCTGCGCGGCGCTGGCATCGGCGCCGGGGCACATGGGTGTGAAGGCATTGAGATCATCCACCCACAGGCGCACTGCCAGGTCGTGCTCAGCCACCAACTGCCGGGCCAGGCGCCAGGTCACGCCGATATCGCCGTAGTTGTCGACGACGCTGCAGAAGATGTCCCAGGTGGCTTTCATGCGCCCCTCCCGTTGTGGTGCAAAAACCGCGGATTTTGCGCATAAAGTACTGCAAATTGCCAGTCGGGGAGGTTGGTGGGGGTGCCAGGTGTAGGGCTTGGGGGTGGAGGTGATGCACAGATCGAGCGCCGCCCGCGCGGCGCTTCGCAGCACAAGGCTGCTCCTACATTTGTTTCGGGCCAGTTATTCCTGTGGCAGGTGGGTGGCAGCCTTGGTGCATGGCTGGAGATTGATTAAAAGCAACTGCGTTCCCTTCGATATCGAATGGAACAAACAAGGCGGACAGCGGTGACCTCACAGGCGTGACTGGCCCGAAACAGATGTAGGAGCAGCCTTGTGCTGCGAAGCGCCGCGCGGGCGGCGCTCGATCTCACAGGCGATAAAAATGCTGTGCCAAACACCTAACAGCCCAAATCCTTCTTCAACCCTAAAAACCACACGCATGCGACAATGCACCCGGACCCACCCTGCCAGGAGGCTGCCATGCCCCGCCACCGTGAACTGAAGATCACCCTCAAGCCGTTGCCGTTGATCCTGTGCGTTGCCCTGGGCCTGTGGCTGGGCGCCGTAGCCATTGCCGCGAGCCTGTGGCTGGCGCTGCAGCTGTGGCCGCAGCAGGTACAGCCGGTGGCCCAGGCTGTAGCACCAAGCGCCTATCGCCCTGCCACGCCTGCTGCGCCAGCACCGGCGCAGGACGCCCAGGCCGAGATGTTCGATCGCTACAAAAACATCTTGCACCAGCAGGAACTGCAACAGGCCGCCGAGGCTGCCCAGGGCAACCCGCGCAACCTCAACAGCCCCAAGTGCCAGTTCTGGCTGCAGCAGAACCGCACCGCGCCCACCGACAAAAGCCAGGCCAACGTGCTGGAGTTCTGTTACTGACCATGGACAAGACCCACCTGCTGGCGCAGATCGTCGCCACCCTCGAACATGACCTGGACGTGCTGACCCGCGCGGCGCAAACGGCTTATGAAGCGGCTACCGCCGAAGAGAACGTCGCCGAGAACAAGTACGACACATTGGGGCTGGAAGCCTCGTACCTGGCCACCGGGCAGGCCCGCCGCAGCGCCGAGATCCGCCAGGCGCTGCTGATCTACCAGCAACTGCTGCTGCGTGATTACGACCCGGTGCGCGGGGTGCAGGTGAGCAACCTGGTGACGCTGGAGGATGAAGATGGCGGGCAGCGCCGGGTGTTCCTTGGGCCTGAGGCGGCGGGCTTGAAGATTGGTGAGGGGGTTGGGCTGGTCACAGTGATTACCCCGCGCTCGCCGCTGGGGCAGCTGTTGCTGGGCAAAAAAGTTGATGATGAGGTGAGCCTGGGAGCGCAGGTATTGTTCATTGTCGATGTTGCCTGAACCGGCCTCTTCGCGGGTAAACCCACAGGGATATCACTGCATTTGAGGGTTGTGGCGTACCTGTGGGAGCGGGTTCACCCGCGAAGAGGCCGGTACCGGCAATACACAGCTATAGGGCCTGCAGGGCATCAAACCGCCCCGCCAACCCCTGCCCTTCAAACTGCTCCACGACAAAATCGATAAACGCCCGGGTCTTGCCCGGCAGCAGCTTGTGCTCGGCGAAATACAGGCTGATATGCCCGTCGTCCACATACCAGTCCGGCAACACCCGCCGCAGCCGCCCGCCCTGCAGGTACGGCACGGCAAACGGTAAACTCACCAAGGCCACCCCCAGCCCCTGCTCGGCCACCGCGCACGCCGCATCGGAATCGCTCATGGTCATCGCCTGGCGCAATTGCAGCGGCTGCTGCGCCTGCCAGCGGCTGGTCAAAGGCCACGAGCGCACCCGCCCGGTCTGTGGTGAGCGGATCAGAATGCCGTCATGCCGTTGCAGTACCTGCGGGTCGTCAATCGGCGCGTGGCGCTGCAGATACGCCGGCGCCGCCACCAGCACCCGGTGCGCCGGGGTCAGCTTGCGCGCCACCACCCCCGGCGGTAACTCGAAACCGCCGCCAATCGCCGCATCGAAGCCCTGGCCGATCAGGTCGACCTGGCGGTTGTCGAAATGCCAGTCCGGGGTAATGGCCGGGTAGCGGCGCAGGAATTCGCCCAGCAACGGCAACACATACAAGCGCCCGAACACGGTGCCCATGCTCACCCGCAACAACCCGGCCGGCTGCCCTTCGGCACTGGCCAGGTTGGCCACGGCGTACTGGATAGTGCGAAAACTGTCACTGACCTCGCCAAGAAAACGCTGCCCCGCCTCGGTCAAGGTCAGCTTGCGGGTACTACGCTGGAACAACCGCACGCCCAGCCGCGCTTCCAACTGGGCAACGTGCTTGCCCACGGCGGCGGGGGTAATGCTCAGGCGCCTGGCGGCCTCGGCAAAACTGCCGACCTCGGCACTGCGGATGAAGCATTCCAACGCGTTGAACGATTCCATGGCCATGATTGGCAACCAAAGGTTTACTCTGCTGATAGTGATTGCCATCTTATCAGCAGGTAATCGAGCGCCGATACTGCGCCCATCCAAGGCATTTCGGCCTGGCTTCCAGCAGGAGATCAGCATGTCCAAGCAACTTACACTCGAAGGCAAAGTGGCCCTGGTACAGGGCGGTTCCCGTGGTATTGGCGCAGCCATCGTGCGGCGCCTGGCCCGCGAAGGCGCGCAGGTGGCCTTCACCTACGTCAGCTCGGCCGGCCCGGCAGAAGCACTGGCCCGGGAAATCAGCGAAAATGGCGGCAAGGCCCTGGCCCTGCGGGCCGACAGCGCCGATGCAGCAGCCGTGCAACTGGCCGTGGATGACGCGGTGAAGGCCTTCGGCCGGCTGGACATCCTGGTCAACAACGCCGGTGTACTGGCAGTGGCACCGGTGACCGAGTTCGACCTGGCCGAGTTCGACCGCATGCTGGCGGTGAACGTACGCAGCGTGTTCGTCGCCAGCCAGGCGGCAGCACGCTATATGGGCCAGGGCGGGCGCATCATCAACATCGGCAGCACCAACGCCGAGCGCATGCCGTTTGCCGGCGGCGCACCGTATGCCATGAGCAAGTCGGCGCTGGTTGGCCTGACCCGTGGCATGGCGCGCGACCTGGGTCCGCAGGGGATTACCGTGAACAACGTGCAGCCAGGGCCGGTGGACACTGACATGAACCCCGCCAGTGGCGAGTTTGCCGAAAGCCTGATCCCGCTGATGGCGATTGGGCGCTATGGCGAGGCGGATGAGATTGCCAGCTTTGTGGCTTACCTGGCGGGGCCTGAGGCGGGGTATGTCACCGGGGCCAGTTTGACCGTGGATGGTGGGTTTGCGGCCTGATTGAGTCACTCAGGACGGGGTGGGCTGCGAGGTGTCTGCCTTTGATTTTGTGGCGCCGGTGAGATCGAGCGCCGCCCGCGCGGCGCTTCGCGGCTAAAGCCGCTCCTACGTTTGTTTCGGGCCAATTATGCCTGTGGCATTTGCGCGCGAACGCTTTGGCGCATGGCTCAATATCGCGTCGTACAAACAAGGCGGTCGCGCGCGTTTGTTTCGGGCCAATTATGCCTTCGGCATTTGCGCACGTACGCCTTGGCGCACACCTCGAAATCGCGTCGTACAAACAAGGCGGTCGCGCGCGCCTGGCACAGGATGGACTGGCCCGAAACAAACGTAGGAGCGGCTTTAGCCGCGAAGCGCCGCGCGGGCGGCGCTCGGTCTAATAGACGCTGAAAATGTTTCGGCGAACACTGGCGGCGCTCGATCTCACAGGCGCCACACATGCCATGTCGAACACAAGATGCCTTGGCTTCAAGCCCGACACTTCCCGATAATCCCCCCTTATTTCCTGCCCGCCACGAGACCTGCATGCACACCCCCACCCTCAGCCGCGCCCTGATCCTGCTGATGGCCACCGCCACCGGCCTGGCCGTGGCCAGCAACTACTACGCCCAACCACTGCTGCACAGCATCGCCCAGCAGTTCGGCCTGAGCACCGCCAGCGCTGGCAGCATCGTCATCGCCGCGCAGCTTAGCTATGGCGCCGGCCTGCTGCTGCTGGCGCCGCTGGGCGACCTGTTCGAGCAGCGCCGGCTGATCACCGTGATGACCGCCATTTCCACCCTCGGCCTGGTCATCAGTGCCTGTGCCCCGAGCCTGACCTGGCTGATCGTCGGCACGGCGCTGACCGGGCTGTTCTCGGTGGTGGCGCAAATCCTGGTACCCATGGCGGCGACCCTGAGCGAGCCGCACCAGCGCGGGCGCGCGGTCGGCACGTTGATGAGCGGCCTGCTGCTGGGCATCCTGCTGGCGCGCACAGCTGCCGGCTTCATGGCCGAGTTGGGCGGCTGGCGTAGCATCTATGTACTGGCTGCGGTGCTGATGGCAATTACTGCCGTGGCGCTGTACCGCAGCCTGCCGCAACACCACAGCCATGCCGGGCTGAAATACCCGGCGCTGATCGGCTCGGTGTTCCGCCTGTTCCTTGAAGAACCGGTATTGCGCCTGCGCTCGTTGCTCGGCCTGCTGGCGTTCAGCCTGTTTGCCCTGTTCTGGACGCCACTGGCGTTTCTGCTCGCCAAAGGCCCGTACCACTATTCGGACGCGGTCATCGGCCTGTTCGGCCTGGCCGGTGCGGCGGGTGCGCTGTCGGCCAACTGGGCCGGTCGCCTGGCCGACCGTGGCAAGGGCTCGCTGGGTACCACCGTGGGCCTGGTGGTGTTGCTGTTGTCGTGGGTGCCACTGGGGTTTGCCGAACAATCGTTGCTGGCCCTGCTGCTGGGCGTGCTGATGCTCGACCTGGCAGTGCAACTGGTGCATGTAAGCAACCAGAACGCAGTGATTGCCCTGCGCCCCGAGGCGCGTACGCGGCTGAATGCCGGGTATATCACCTGCTACTTCATTGGCGGGGCGCTGGGGTCGTTGCTGGGCACGCAGTTGTTCCAGCGCCAGGGCTGGAAGGGGATTGTGGTGGCGGGGTTGGTGATTGGTGCTTTGGCATTGCTCGCATGGCTTACTTCCGCCCGCAAAACTGGCGCATAACCCCTGTAGGAGCGGCCTTGTGTCGCGATGGGCCGCGCAGCGGCCCCAACAATATCGGCGGCGAAGCTACAAATGTGGGGCCGCTGCGCGCCCCTTTCGCGACACAAGGCCGCTCCTACACGCCGACAGCGCCAGCCTGGGGCCTGAGGGCAACATTCCACCGCACTACCCTCCGTCGCATTGCCGTTGACTTGCCCGCCCGGGCAGCGCTCAGTAGGCGCTGCTCAACGCCCTTTCCCTGACAGGACGACTTTATGACAAGACTCACGGTGCAATCCGGCGATTTCTTGCAAGGTGAAGGTGAATATCGCAATGGATCGCTCACGCTCAAGACCCCGCGTAGCCCCTCGCCGGGCGAGCGAATTTCCCTGGCACGTATCAGCGACTTGCGGTTGGCCAGCCTGGAACCCAGCCGAAGCCTGGGCAGCGCCCTCGGCTGGGGCGTGGCCGGCGCCCTGGTGGCCGGGCCGGTAGGGCTGCTGGCCGGGCTGTGGCTGGGTGGCAAGGAGGAAGAAGCCACCTTTCTGGTTACCTTCAAGGATGGACGCAAGCTCATGGCCATTACCGATGGCAAGACCTGGTCGAAAATCGATGACAACTGGCGGCAGCACAAGCGGCCGGCCAATACAGACTGACTGAATATCGCTGGGTCCTGATCGTTTCATGTTGAAGGTGGCTGTTAAGATGCCGCCTTTTTCATGGCCTGTTCCGGCCTCTTCGCGGGTGAACCCGCTCCCACAGGGAAATCACAACCCTTTGTAGGAGCGGGTTTACCCGCGAAGAGGCCGGTGCAGGTGTAGCGCCCCCAGGAGCCCCACCGCATGCCCCCGCGTCACCCCCGCCTGCCCCTGAGCCTGCTCAGCCTGGGCCTGGCCCTGCATTGCCCCCATGTGCTTGCCGAAGACAGCGTGCTGCTGGCCCCACTGCAGGTGTCCGACACCTACGCCAACGATGGCTACCAGGCACGGCAGGCGGCCGTTGGTGGCTTCCTGCCCGCGCCCTTGCTCGACACCCCGGCCTCGATCAGTGTGTTCAGCCAGCAACTGCTGGAAGACCGCCAGGTACGCCTGCTCAGCGAGGTGCTGCAAAGCGACGCCTCGGTGGGCGAAAGCTATGCCCCCATCGGCTACTACGAAAACTTCAACGTGCGCGGCTTTGAGCTGAATGCCGCCAGCAGCTACCGCATCAACGGCCAGACCATCGCCGGCGAGCAGAACGTGGCCCTGGAGAACAAGCAGCAGGTGGAGCTGCTCAAGGGCCTGTCCGGCCTGCAAAGCGGCGTGTCAGAGCCCGGCGGGCTGGTCAACTACGTGACCAAGCGCGCCGAAGACGTGCGCAGCGTCACGGTATCGACCAACGAACAAGGCGAACGCTACCTGGCCACCGACCTGGGCGGCTGGTTCGGCAGCGAAAAGCAGTTTGGCCTGCGTGCCAACCTGGCCCATGAAGACATCCGCTCGTACGTCGACCACGCCGACGGCAAGCGCGACTTCGCCTCGCTGGCCTTCGACTGGCAGATCAACCCGGACGCGACCCTGCAGCTCGATGCCGAATACCAGCACCGCGAACAACGCTCGGTGCCGGGTTACCAGTTGCTCGGTGGCACTGAAGTGCCTCACGGCATCGACCCTGACGACCGCCTGGCCTACCAGCACTGGGCCAAGCCGGTGCAGAACGACTCGCTGAATTTGGGTGGGCGCTTCGAGTACCGCTTCAACGAGGCCTGGACCGGCACCTTGAGTGCCTCGCGCAGCAAGGTGGTGATTGATGACTACAGCGCGTTTGCCTGGGGTTCGAGTGAAGGCGCGTTCTTCGGCAGCAACGGCGACTACGACATCTACGACTTCCGCAGCCCCGACGACACCCGCCGCACCGATGAGGCGCAGGCCATGCTCAACGGGCGCTTCGATGCGCTGGGCGTGGGGCATGAACTGACTGTGGGCAGCAGTGCGCAGCGGCGCACCCTTGATCAGCGTCCGTACTACAACGAGTGGCTCGGTACCGGCAACATCTACACCGGCGCGCCAGCCTTCGAGCCATCCGACAAGCCGATTGGCGCCAGCGAGCGCCGGCTGGACAGCCGCCAGTACGGCCTGTTCGTCAGCGACCGCATCAGCTTCAACGAGCAGTGGCAGACCGTGCTGGGTGCTCGTGAAGTGCGCCTGGATGAAAAGACCTGGGACGAGAACGGCGTTGCCGGGCGGCATACCCGGCAATACGAGTTGCTGCCCAATGCTGCCCTTATCTACAAGCCGCAGCCGGATACCACGCTCTACGCCAGCTATGCCAAAGGCCTGTCTGCTGGCGGCACGGCACCCTGGTTTGCCAGCAATGCTGCCGAAATCCTCGCACCTACCACGTCCCACCAACTGGAACTGGGCCTCAAGCACGACTGGCAAGGCCTGAGCTTCAGCGCCGCGCTGTTCCAGATTCGCCAGGCCTACCAGTACGCCCGCCCGGACGGCGCCGGCAATTTCACCTACGTGCAACAAGGCCAGCAGAAGAACACCGGCCTGGAGCTGGGCGCCAGTGGCTGGGTGACCTCGAACCTGCAGCTGCAGGCCAGCGCCGCAGCCATTCGTGCGCGGGTGCAGAACAGCGGCACGGATGACTATGAAGGCCACCAGGCGATCAACGTGCCCAGGGTCCGGGCGGCCTTGCACGCGGAATACAGCCTGCCGGTGCCAGGCCTGGCGCTGCTGGGCGGGGCGCGGTATAGCGCCAGCAAGTATGCGAGCCAGGCGGGGAATGTGCAGGTTGGCGGGTATACGGTGTTCGATGTGGGTAGCCGCTACCGCACGCGCATTGGCGGGTATGACACGGTGCTGCGGTTGACGGTGGATAACGTGTTCGACAAACGTTATTGGCGGGATGTGGGGGATTACCTGGGGGACAACTACCTGTTCCAGGGGGCGCCGCGCACGGCTCGGCTGTCGGCTTCGGTCAGCTTTTGAGATTTTGGGGCCGCTCTGCGGCCCATCGCGACACAAGGCCGCTCCTACAGGGACCGCGCTCACCTGAAATCGACGCGATCCCCCTGTAGGAGCGGCCTTGCGTCGCGATGGGCTGCGCAGCAGCCCCAATGGCCCTGAAAACAAAAAGCCCCCGGGCTTTTCAGCGCGGGGGCTCTTCGTAGAATGTGGCGGTGAAGAAGGGATTTGAACCCTTGATACGATTTCTCGTATACACACTTTCCAGGCGTGCTCCTTCGACCACTCGGACACTTCACCGTTTTCTCTTCAAGCCTTGCAGCCTGTCGAGGTGCGCTAATTTAGTGAAACAGCTTCCCTTTGGCAAGCATTTTTTTCAATTTTTTCATGTATTTGCATTTGAGCCGCGTTGAACGCTGACCGACCAGTCAGCCTTGCTGCTTTACCTCGCCCTTGGCGCTGGGTAACGTCGTCGCCACGCCAACAAAAGGACTCTGCCATGAGCGAGCTGATTACCTACCACGCCGAAGACGGCATCGCCACCCTGACCCTGAACAACGGCAAGGTCAACGCCATCTCGCCGGATGTCATTACCGCCTTCAACGCCGCGCTCGACCGCGCCGTCGAAGAGCGTGCGGTGGTGATCATCACCGGGCAGCCGGGCATTCTGTCGGGCGGTTACGACCTGAAGGTGATGACCACCGGCCCGAAAGAGGCAATCAGCCTGGTCACCGCCGGCTCCACCCTCGCCCGCCGCCTGCTGGCCCACCCGTTCCCGGTGGTGGTCGCCTGCCCAGGCAATGCCGTGGCCAAGGGCGCTTTCCTGCTGCTGTCGGCCGACTACCGCATTGGCGTCGAAGGGCCGTACAAGGTATGCCTGAACGAAGTGCAGATCGGCATGACCATGCACCATGCCGGCATCGAGCTGGCCCGCGACCGCCTGCGCCGTTCGGCCTTCCACCGCTCGGTGATCAATGCCGAGGTGTTTGACCCGCAAGGTGCGGTGGATGCCGGTTTCCTCGACAAGGTAGTGCCGGCCGAGCAGTTGCAGGAAGCGGCACTGGCTGCGGCGCGGGAGTTGAAGAAGCTGAACATGCTGGCGCACAAGAATACCAAGCTGAAAGTGCGCAAAGGGTTGCTTGAGGCATTGGACAAGGCGATCGAGTTGGACCAGCAGCATATGGGTTGACCTTGCCGGCCTCTTCGCGGGTAAACCCGCTCCTACACAGGTTATGCATGCCCGTTGTAGGAGCGGGTTCATCGAGGCGTCGAACCGCCGCGAAAGGGCCGGAACAGACTCACACCAAGGTTTGCCCCAACCAGTGCACGCCCGTACACTGCCCGGCGTTTGTCTGGTGTGAGTCGTACCATGCTTTATTCATTGCGCATGCTCCTGCTGGCGCTGCATTTTCTCGCGGTTGGCGCCATGGGCCTGTTGATTGGCCTGTGCCGCCCCTTCAACCCCGACAACAGCCGAGTATTCGCCCACCTCTACAGCCTGCCGGCTACCTGGCTGATGCGCATCAAGGTCAAGGCCGAAGTCGGCCCACTGTGGGACCAGCCGCCCGGCTGTGTGATCGTCGCCAACCACCAGTCCAACTTCGACCTGTTCGTACTCGGCCAGGTGGTGCCACAACGCACGGTGGCCATCGGCAAGAAAAGCCTGCGCTGGGTCCCGCTGTTCGGCCAGCTGTTCTGGCTGGGCGGCAACGTGCTGATCGACCGCAACAACTCTTACCAGGCACGCAAGGCAATGCAGAAGACCACACGGGTGCTGCAGGACGACACCTCGATCTGGATTTTCCCCGAAGGCACGCGCAATGCCGGCGAGCATTTGCTGGCGTTCAAGAAAGGCGCGTTTCACATGGCCATCGAGGCCGGCGTGCCGATCGTGCCGGTGTGTGTCAGCCGCTATGCCCGGCGCCTGAGCCTGAACAGCTGGCGCCAGCGCACGGTGATCGTGCGCTCGCTGCCACCGATTGCCACCGCGGGCATGACCCTGCAGGACCTGCCGGCACTGATCGAGCAGTGCCGGGGGCAGATGCAGCAGTGCATTGACCGCATGGAAGGGGAATTGGCCCAAGGCTAGGTTGCTCTCCAGCCTGGTACAGCCCAAGCTGTAACCCGTGTTCAACCGGAATAAGCGGACAACCATGGGTCGAGTCGTGGCATCGGCGGTGTACAGCGCCGGCAGAAAGGTCACCAACATCAACATTGACGAAGGCAGTGAGTGGGCGCGCAAGCCGGGGCATTTCGTGTGGATCGGCCTGGAAGAGCCCAACGCCGAGGAACTGGCCAACCTGCAGCGCCAGTTCAACCTGCATGAACTGGCCATTGAAGATGCCCTGGAAAAGCACAGCCGGCCCAAGCTGGAAACCTTCGGCGACGCCCTGTTCATCGTTACCTACTCGCCGGTGCGCCACGAAGGCAAGCTGGAGTTCATCGAAACCCACATCTTCGCCGGCAACGGCTACATCATTACCTGCCGCAACGGCCACTCCAAGTCCTACGCTCTGGTTCGCCAACGCTGCGAGGCGCGGCCATTGCTGCTGGAGCACGGCGAAGACTTCGTGCTGTACGCCCTGCTCGACTTCGTCACCGAGAACTACCAGCCGGTCAGCGAGGCCATTCATGGCGAGATCGAAGAGCTGGAGCAAAGCGTGCTCGGCGGTTCGCTGCAGGAGGACGACATCCGCCGCCTGCACAGCCTGCGCCGCGACATCCTGCGCCTGCGCCGCTACGTGGCGCCGATGGTCGAGGTGAGCGAGGAACTGCAGCGCCTGAGCTTCCCGTTCATCGACAAGAACATGCGCCCGTATTTTCGTGACGTGCAGATCCACGTGACGCGGCAGATGGAGGACCTGGCCGGCATCCGCGACATCGCCAGCCAGACCATCGAGATCGGCATGCTGCTGGAGTCTTCACGGCAAAGCATCGTGCAGCGCAAGTTTGCGGCCTGGGCGGCGATCCTGGCGTTCCCCACGGCGATTGCCGGGATTTACGGGATGAACTTCCAGAACATGCCGGAGCTGGGCTGGCACTACGGGTATTTTGGGGTGCTGGGGGTGATTGTGCTGGGCTGTACGGGGTTGTTTGCCAGCTTCAAGAAGTCGGGTTGGCTTTGAGGGCCTCTTCGCGGGTAAACCCGCTCCCACAGGGTCACCACAATGCCGAACATTGCGGGTTACCTGTGTAGGAGCGGCCTTGTGTCGCGATCGGGCTGCGCAGCAGCCCCCGGCCATCACGCCGCGTCGTGCTTGCTCACCGATTGCTGGATAAACCGCAACATCCACTCCCCCACCAGGTCGCCCTGGTGCTCGCTGGCCAGGCTGGCCACGGCTTTGTGGTACACCTCGTCACCCAGGTATTCCTGGCGCGCATCCAGCAGCGCGCGGGAGTATTCGTGCACGAACTCCGGGTGGCCCTGGAAGCACAGCACCTGGTCACGAATGTGGTACGCCGCATTCGGGCAGAAGTCGCTGGAGGCGATCACCGTGGCGCCTTCCGGCAACTCGGTCACCTGGTCCTGGTGGCTGATCAGCAAGGTCAGTTCCGACACCTCCGGGTCCATCCATGGTGCATGGGCCGCCAACGAGTAACGGTGAATACCCACGCCCCAGCCCTTCTCGGCCCGCTCGGCCTTGCCGCCCAGGGTCAACGCCAGCAACTGGTGACCAAAACACACACCCAGCAGCTTCTCACCACGCTCGTAAAGCTTCAGCAGGTAGGCCTTGAGGGTCTGGATCCAGGGGTCGGTACCAAACGAATCGGCCTTGCTGCCCGTAACCAAGTAGGCGTCGAACACTTCATTGTCGGCGGGGTAGTCGCCGTGCATCACGTTATACACACAAAATTCGGCGGCAATCGGCTGACGCGAGAAGAGCTGCTCGAACATCCTGCCGTAGCCCTGGTACTGCGCGGTCAACTCCGGTCGCAGGACATCGGTTTCAAGGATGCAGATGCGTAACGACATAGGGATAGTCCTGAACGACATGGGTGGGAATCTGCTGTAGAGACTGACGCGAAAGGCACGTACAAGCAAGTAGGCTGCACTGACGAACGGTCACATTTCGTCGGGCCCTGGCCGGTACTTGCGCCACTGTCTAGCCAGCGCATGCCAGTGGGCTGGCACTTGGCCTCATAGCCAGACGAAATCAAGGAGCCAACCAGTTAGAACAAAGGATTCTCAAACATGGATGACGCAGCCCCTACTGTTGGTTGTATATCCACATACAAAGAGGCAAGCAGTTCAGGCGCAAGTAACGCCACTGCGATCGACCCGCAGCGCGACAAGGAAGCCAACGGGTATTCAGGAATAACAACAAGAAGGCGGTCAGCCATGTTCAGACAATCGAAAATTCGCCAAGCTGGGCTCATTCTCTTCGCCACGACTTTGCTGTTGATCTTGCCGAACCTTACACGTTTGTTCGGATGACGTCGGCGGCGGTGGCGCCACTCGGCAACGCACAGGTAATCTTCTGGCCTTGATGGTCGGAGATTGCCCATGCGCCACTGCCTTGCCCTGTTAGCGTTGCTGCTGAGCCTGCCGCTGTCGGCGGCGCAACTGCACCTTGAACTTGGCGCCACCGCGCGCCAGTGGAGCAGTGCCGAACTGCTCGGCCACCCGCAGGCCCAAGACATCAGCATCAACCAGGACGTTTCCTACAAGCGCCCCATGCACTACCGGGCGGTGCCATTGGCCACGCTGCTGGAGGGCGTGAGCGCCAGCGACCACCTGCAAGCGGTGGCGCTGGATGGCTTTGCCGCCGAAATGCCTGCTGCGCCACTGTTGCAGCAAGGGCCGGCACGGGCCTGGCTGGCCGTGGAAGATCCAGGCAAGCCGTGGCCGCCACTGGGCCAGGGCAAGCCGAGCGCGGGGCCGTTCTACCTGGTGTGGACGGCGCCGCAGGCCAGCGGCATTCGCCCGGAGCAATGGCCGTTCCAGATTTCCAGTATTCGCAAGCTGGCCGCGGTGGAGCAGCGTTTTCCGGCGTTGTTGCCCGACCCTAAGTTGCCGGCCGATAGCCCGGTGCGCCAGGGCTTTGCCTTGTTCCAGCAGAACTGCCTGGCCTGCCACCGGCTGAACGGTGCGGGGGATGCGCAGGTGGGGCCGGACTTGAATGTGCCGCATAACCCGACCGAGTATTTCCAGCCGGCTTATTTGCGCAAGTTGATTCGGGACCCGCAGAGTGTGCGGCAGTGGCCGCAGGCGAAGATGCCGGGGTTTGCGGAGAGTGTGTTGAGTGAGCGGGAGCTGGATGCATTGTTGGCATATCTGGGGCATATGGCCAAGCGTAGGCCTTGAGGGCCTCTTCGCGGGTAAACCCGCTCCCACAGGGATATCACAGGCCTGGAAGGCGGTGATACACCTGTAGGAGCGGGTTTATCGAGGCGTCGAACCGCCGCGAAGAAGGCAACACAAAACTTTCAGGCTATGGGCCGCTCCTGCTTGACCCCCCACCCTTCCACCTCACCACCATAAGGTGTCACCAACTGCTCAAAGGCCTCTTCGAAGTCGCCAATCCCGCCATAGGTGGCATACATGACCTTGCTCAGCTCCAGGTGCCAGGCACCGTCGCCCAGTTCCTTCACCTGGGCATTCAGTGATTCCCCGCGAAACTGCCCAGCCGCGCGGCGGGCCCCTGCTTCGTCGGGGAATACGGCGTAGAACTCGATGGGGTGGATCTGGGTGAAGTCGAAACCGCCTGCTTTCATCTGGCGCAGGACGTTGCTGCTGATATCGTCGTTCTGGCTGCTCATGAATCGTCCTCCTGAATAATGCAATGGATAGACTTTCCGTGCACTACGCACCTGCCGGCAACCGCCGGGCAGTTCGAGCTGATGCAAGACGCGAATTGAAGCGGCGCCAGCCCGCAGAATAGGCTGACACCTTCACCCAGCGTAGTGCCTGGCAAGGCACCACGCAAACGTGTGGTTCAGGGCGTTTCCTGGATGCTGGTGATGGTCACGCCGCTCTGCTCCTTGAGCCAGCGTGCGGTGGGGGAAATGCTGCGGTCCTGGAAGTCGTTGAGGTCCAGCTCGTCCATCACCGGGAACAGGTGCGAACGGATGGCCCGCGCGGCGTCTTCCTCGCTGGGGCACTGGTCGCCGTGCAGCTTCAGGGTAGTGAGCACGCCTTTCTGGTCGGCAAAGATGACTTCCCACTCTTTCATTGAACGAACCCTCTGAGTCAAGGAACACAGGGTGTGTGATGCCTGAATAACTGACCGTGGGGTGGGGAGAATGTTCAGTCTGTGCCGCCCTCTTCGCGGGTAAACCCGCTCCTACAGGGGTATCACAACCCGTTGTAGGAGCGGGTTTACCCGCGAAGGGCCGCAAAGCGGCCCCGATTTATTTCGGAACGCCGTGCACGACACCAGCGGTGTTATCCAGCAGGCTCTTGGTCGCCGTCTGGATATACGCTTCCAGCTTCTTGAGCATTTCCGGCTGGTCCGGGCTTTCGATCAGCTCGGCCTTGAACTCGCTGCCCAGCTGGTAGCGGTACATGCGCGGGGTCATGTCCTTGGACTCGATCAGGATGCGGTCGCCCTGCACCAGGCCGACGATCTGCTCGCTGCCCGATGGCTTGATCATGCCCACGCCCTGGTCGCCCTCAGGCAGGTTGAGCAGGTCGCGGCCCCAGCACTGGTGACGGGTCTGGCCACCCAGGCGGCCCATGATGGTCGGCACGATGTCGACCTGGGTGCCCACGGTGTGGTTGACCGCACCAAACTTCTCCTGAATGCCCGGGGCAATCAGCAGCAGCGGCACGCTAAAGCGGCCCAGGTCCAGCTCGGTAACCTGCTGCTGGTTGCCAAAACCATGGTCGCCGACGATGACGAACAGGGTGTCCTTGAAGTACGGCTCTTTACGCGCCTTCTCGAAGAACTGGCCCAGCGCCCAGTCCGAATAACGCATGGCAGTCAGGTGCTCGTCCAGGCGGCCCTGGCCGGTCACCGGCTCGACCGGCAGGTCTTTCGGCAGCGCATACGGGGTGTGGTTGGACAGGGTCTGCAGCAGCGCGTAGATCGGCTTCTTGCCATCGTGCTTGGCCAGTTCCACGTTGCCACGGTCGAACATGTCCTGGTCGGACACGCCCCAGGTCGGGTCGGAGAACACCGGGTCGACGAAGTCGTTACGGCCGATGAAGGTGGTCATGCCCTGGTTGCCGAAGAAACCAGACTGGTTGTCCCAGGCAAAGTCGCCGTTGTAGACGTACACGTCGTCGTAATCGCGGGCGCTGAGCAAGGCCGGCAGGCCAGACAGCTTGTGGCCGCCTTCCGGGGTCTGCATCAGGTATTCGAAGCCTGGCAGGTTGGGGAAGCAAGCCATGGTGGCGAACATGCCCTGGTGGGTATGGGTGCCGTTGGAGAAGAAGCGGTCGAACAGCAGGCCTTCTTTGGCCAGCTTGTCGAAGTACGGGGTGATGTTGTTGGGGCTGCCCAGCGCGCCCACCGAGTGGCCGGCGAAGCTTTCCATCAGGATCACCACCACGTTCTTGATCGGCAGGGTGCGCTCGGCCGGCGGCACGAAGTCGCGGCGGATGGCAGCCTCGTCGGCATCGACCAGGGTGTCGTTCGGGGTAAGCAGCTGCTTGCGCACGGTTTCGGTGGCAACGTCCTGCGCCAGCACCGGCTTCCAGATGTTGGCGCGGTCCTCGCCGAAACGGCTCTTGGCGGCGTCGATCAGGGTCAGGGTACCGTTCAGGCCCAGCTGGTTGACGAAGTTGGAGTCGGTGGTGAAGGCATCACCCCAGCGCATCGGCGGGCCCTGGCGCAGGGTGCCACGGGCGGCGACCACGGCCACCAGCAGAATCACCATGAACACTGCCAGGCGGTTGTACCACGGCGCCACGCGTTGCTCGCCGGTGCCACGGGTAATGCGGTCGATACCCTTGAACAGCAGGCTCAGCAGCCAGGTGCCGAAGGCCCAGGCCAGCAGGTAGCGCACCACCGGGAAGCCATACCAAAGCATGCTCAGTACGGTTTTCGGGTCTTCCTTGATGTACTGGAACACCAGGCCATTGAGGCGCTGGTGGAACTCGCGGTAGAAGTCCATCTCCATCAGGCCGAGGAACATCACGACGCTGGAAGCGAGGGTCAGCCAGAAGCGGAACACGCCACGCCGGGCCATGGCCCAGGGGCTGAGCATGGCCAGCAGCAGCGGGATGCTGAGGTACACCACCACCCGCAGGTCGAAGCGCAAGCCGTTGAAGAAGCCTTCAGCGACGGTCGAATAGGGCGTATCGCCGATCATGTCGCTGTTGTAGACCAACAGCGCCAGGCGCACGAGGCTGAGCATCAGCATGATCACCAGGCCGCTGAGCAGCGTGTAGGCCAGGTGGGATTTCAGGGTCGGCGAGAACGATGCTCGCGCGCCCCCTTGCTTCAAGGCGTCCGTGTTAGCCATGAATGGGAAGGTCCTAGGATTGCGGGTTTGCGGAGATGGCGGTGGCGCTAGACCAACGCAGCATTGTGCGGGTGCGGATTCTGTTTAACCCAATGTGAAAATTTTGTCACGGCTGTGTTGCCGGTTTTGTCTGTGCTGGCCTCTTCGCGGGTAAACCCGCTCCCACAGGGACCGCACCGCCCTCAAATTCTGTGCAGTACCTGTGGGAGCGGGTTTACCCGCGAAGAGGCCGGTACAGGCTTCAGATGCGCACATTCCCGCGCGGCCCGGCAATCGCCCAGATCACCAGCCCCACCACCGGCAGCAAGGCGATCAGCAAGATCCACAACACCTTGATGCCCACCTCGCTGCCGCTCTTGAGCACATTGACGATGGCCCAGATATCCAGCGCCAGAATGATCAGCCCGACCAGGCTGTTGAATGTCGACCCCATGCCTAAACTCCCGTCCCAAGGCTTTGCTGCACAGCATAGCCAGCTATCGCCCCCATAGAAGGGAATCCTTGGCGGTTGCCGCAGGTCCCTGAGTAGACTGCTTGCATCCACCGGTTTCGAGGTTCACATGCCCCCCGCCCATAGCCAAAGCGCCGCCCCACCCTCGCTGCTGAACGCCTGGCGCCAGCAAGTCGTGAATACCCCCTGGCTCAGTGCCGGCCTGGGGCTGAGCCTGCTGGCAGTGATTGTGCTGCTGGCCGCCAGCCTGTGGAACGCGGTGCATGGCGACCATGCCGACAACCTGCACCTGGCCATGCTGGGCGGGCTGTCGGGCTTCGGCGCCACCGCCTTGGGTGCGGTGCTGGCGGTGGTACTGCGCGATGTCAGCGCGCGTACCCAGGATGTGATGCTGGGCTTTGCCGCCGGGATGATGCTGGCCGCCAGTTCGTTTTCGCTGATTCTGCCGGGCCTGGATGCCGCCCGCGAAATCACTGGCAACGGCCCGGCCGCGGCCTTTACCGTGGTGTTGGGCATGGGCCTGGGCGTGCTGTTGATGCTCGGCCTGGACCGTTTTACCCCGCATGAACACGAAAGCACCGGGCCGTGCGGGCCGCAAGCCGAACGCATCAGCCGGGTGTGGTTGTTCGTGCTGGCGATTACCCTGCATAACCTGCCTGAGGGCATGGCCATTGGCGTGAGCTTTGCCAATGGCGACATGAACATCGGCCTGCCGTTGACCAGCGCCATTGCCATCCAGGACATCCCGGAAGGGCTGGCCGTGGCGCTGGCCTTGCGCGCCACTGGGCTGTCGAGCCTGAAGGCCGCGCTGGTGGCGATCGGGTCGGGGCTGATGGAGCCGCTGGGGGCGGTGATCGGCCTGGGGATTTCCACCGGCTTTGCCCTGGCCTACCCGATCAGCATGGGGCTGGCGGCAGGGGCGATGATCTTTGTGGTCAGCCACGAGGTGATACCCGAAACCCACCGCAATGGGCATCAGACAGCGGCGACACTGGGGTTGATGGGTGGGTTTGCGGTGATGATGTTCCTTGATACCGCGCTGGGCTGAGGCTTTGGGTTACCTATGCCGGCCTCTTCGCGGGTAAACCCGCTCCCACAGGGATATCACAAGGCCTGAAGACAGTGGCGTTCCTGTGGGAGCGGGTTCACCCGCGAAGAAGCAACCGCTGAAATCAGATGTGCACAGCGACCTTCAGGGCTTCGAGGGCCGGCTCAACCTTGATCCCCACCTCTGCCCCCAGCTCCAGCACCCGCGCCAGGTCGTTCTGCCCCACCATCACCATCTGCAGCTCGTCATCCAGCAACTGGCTGAAATTCAGCAGCACATAGCCACCGGCCTCTTTGTTCAGCGCACCCATCTGCACCTGGATGCGGTTGAGCGCGGTCAGCGGCTCGGTGCGGGCCAGTTGCTTGGGCTTGAGGGTAAACGGCACGCTGTTGTCGAACGAATCGCTGATCTGCTGGAACAGGTCCTGGTAGCTGTCGGCCTGAAACACCACGGTGTCCGGCAGGCTGCCCAGCACCACCCATTCGCCCAGCGGGATGGGGAAGCTGTCGTCGTAGTTGATGTCGGGGTTGGCGGCCAGGAAGGCGGCCGGGTCGGCGTAGGCCTGGGCGGCTTCGCCTGCGATGCGCTCGATGTCTGCCTCGCGCATGCAGCCAGCGCCAATGAGGCTGATGAATTCGAGCAACTGAGTTTTCATGAAAGGGGGCCTGCGACGGGTGAAAAGTCGCCAAGGATAGCCGCAAATGCCCCCTGACGGTTAGCCGGCCAGCGCTTGCAGGCGTGCCACCACGTCCACCGCGCCCATGGTTTGCGCCGCCATCAGCGCCGTGGCGCCGCGGGCATCCTGGCGCGCCGGGTCGGCGCCCTGGGCCAGCAGGTAGTCGACGATTGCGCTGCGGTTGAACATGGCCGCCAGCATCAGCGCGGTGCGGCCGTCCTGCGCGGCGGCGTCCACCGGCACACCGTGCGCCAGCAGCAACTGGATCATGGCCAGGTCACCCTTGAACGCGGCACCGGCGATGGGCAATTGGCCGTTGTCGTTGGCGATCAATGGGTCGGCGCCCTGCTGCAGCAGCACGCGCACTGCGTCGTGCTGGCCATGGTAGCTGGCCAGCATCAGCAGGGTGTCACCCTTGTGGTTGCGCAGGTTGGCCGGCAGGCCGCTGGCAAGCAGGCGCCCGAGCATGTCGGCATCACCCTGGCGGGCACATTCGAATACCTGCTCGGCGAATGCGGCGGTTTCGTCGTCGGTCATGGTGGCGGGCGCGGTTTGGCTGGACATCGGGAACCTCCTGGCATAAATGATTGCCCAAGTTTTTGTCAGGCACGCCATTGCGGTCAAAGGTTCAGATTCTATGGGGCCGATAGGCAAAGCCCGTACCGTGCAAATTGCACTGTGCAAAATGCACGACCATGCAACCTGCACGGCACCGCTTGCGCAAATACCGCTTAATCGCCTGTATTTACTGGGCTTTTTCCAAATCCTCTTTCTGGCACGGTCGCTGCAACCATCAACTCACGTCTGCCCCCCAACAGCCAGGAGTTGATATGGACCTCATCCAGCAAAAGTTCGTCTCGGTATTTTCGGCCTACCAGGTGAATACCCAAGCCCGCCCCGACGGTGGTGTGCTGCTGACCCTGCGTGCGGCTGATGGCAAGGTCACCCGCCGGGTGCTGACCTACGGGCAACTGCACAGTGCCGAGCAGCTGTCCTGGGCGATCAGCGCCATCCGCCGGGACCTGGCCGAGCAGGCCAGTGAGTTGCCGGTGATTTCCATGCTGCAGAGCCAGCAGCGGTTTGCCTTGCCGACTTACCGCTAAGTATTGTGTTGGCTGGTCTGGCCTCTTCGCGGGTAAACCCGCTCCTACATTGAATGCGCGATGCCTGAGGGCGGCGCAACCTTTGTAGGAGCGGGTTCATCGAGGCGTCGAACCGCCGCGAAGAGGCCGGCAAAGCCATTACAACTCGTCGATCCCCAGGAATGCCCGCGCAGTCTCATCCCCGGTCAACCGCGCCTGCACGCCCTCCTCACTGCCATACAAGCGCAACGCCAGGCAGAACGGTGTATCACCCAGCTCCACCCAACGCCGGGTCCCGGCCGGCACCAGCAACTGGTCGCCCTTTTCGCACAGCACCGAATACACCCAATCCCCCAAACGCAACCCAACCTGGGCACGCCCGCTGACCACCGCAAACACCTCATCGGCGTCATGCACATGCTCATCGCGCACATCGACCTGCGCCGGGTCTTCACCGTCGCGGTTGAGTAGCACAAAAGCCTTGCTGCCATGCGCGGTCATCAACTGGTCCAGGTACTCACGGCAGGCGCCCAGCACCTCGTCCGGCGCGGTACCCGGGCGCACCCGCAAGCCATGCTCGGCATGCACAAAGCGCACGCCCTGCTCGGCCAGGGTGGCGGCGATGTCGTCGTGGTGGGTCAGCAGCTTGTTCGGCAGCGCCGGGCTGGCGGGGTGGAAAACGCTGAGAATGCTCATCAGGGGCGGGTCCTGGTCGGTTGCGAACAAAAGGCAATGATAACGGCTGCGGCCAAGGCTGCGGCACTGGCCATACCAAAGGTGAAGGCGGGCCCCAGCAGTTTCCAGCTGTAGCCCGAGTACAACGCCCCCAGCGCACCGCCGGTACCCGACAGCGCCGCATACAGCGCCTGGCCCTGACCTTGCTGGCGGGCGCCGAAGCTGGCCTGGACAAAGGCGATACTGGCGGCGTGGAAGCAGCCGAACGTGGCGGCGTGCAGCAACTGGGCAAAGATCAGTACCGCCGGCTCCTGGGCCAGGTTGCCCAGCAGCAGCCAGCGTAACGTCGCCAGCAGAAAGCTGGCCAGCAATACGCGCTGCACGCTGAAGCGGGCGAACAGGCGGCTCATGACCATGAACATCAGCACCTCGGCCACCACCCCCAGTGCCCACAGCAGGCCGATGGCACCACGGCTGTAGCCCAGATGCTCAAGGTGCAGGGTAAGGAAGGTGTAGTACGGCCCGTGGCTGAGCTGCATCAACGCCACACAGGCGTAGAACGCGATCACTCCAGGGGCACGCAGCTGCTGCAAGAAGCCGCCCGCGCCGCTGCGCTCGCCCTGCTCCACCGGCTGGGCATTGGGCACCCACAGGCTGGCGGCGACGATGCCGGCCATGATCGTGACCAGCGCTACCGGGTAGATGTCCAGGCTTAGCCATTCGAACAGCCGGCCCAGGCCAACCACGGTGAGGATGAAGCCGATCGAGCCCCACAGGCGCACCTGGCTGTAGCGCGCGGTTTGCCCGTGCAGGTGGGCCAGGGTAATGACCTCGAACTGCGGCAGCACCGCATGCCAGAAGAACGCGTGCAGGGCCATCACCAGCGCCAGCCAGGCATAGCTTTTGCCGAAGAAGATCAGCGAAAAGGTAGCCAGGGTGCACAGCGCGCCAAGGCGCACGATCAGCAGGCGCTGGCCGGTGCGGTCGCCCAGCCAGCCCCACAGGTTGGGGGCGATGCAACGCATAAGCATGGGGATGGCCACCAGTTCGCCGATGCGCGCCGGGGAGAAGCCCAGGTGGTCGAAGTACAGCGCCAGGAACGGGGCGGTGGAACCGAGCAGGGCGAAGTAGAACAGGTAGAAGCTGGACAGGCGCCAGTAGGGGATGGGTTGCATGGGGTGGCCTTGTGGTGCCTGTGCCGGCCTATTCGCGGGTAAACCCGCTCCTACAGGGATATCACAGGCCCCGAGGGCAGCGGGATACCTGTAGGAGCGGGTTTACCCGCGAATAGGCCGGTGCAGGTGAATCAGAGCTGGCCCAGCACCGGGGTATTCACATGCACATCGGCATTCTGCGCACGGTGGCGCAGCAGGTGGTCCATCAGCGCAATGGCCATCATCGCCTCGGCGATCGGCGTGGCGCGGATGCCCACGCACGGGTCGTGGCGGCCCTTGGTGATGACATCCACCGGGTTGCCGTCGATGTCGATCGAGCGGCCCGGGGTGGTGATGCTGGAGGTTGGCTTCAGCGCCAGGTGGGCAACGATCGGCTGGCCCGAGGAAATACCGCCGAGGATGCCGCCGGCATTGTTGCTGAGGAAGCCTTCCGGGGTCAGCTCGTCACGGTGTTCGGTGCCGCGCTGGGCCACGCTGGCGAAGCCCGCGCCGATTTCCACGCCCTTGACCGCGTTGATGCTCATCAGCGCGTGGGCAAGCTCGGCGTCCAGGCGGTCGAAGATCGGCTCGCCCAGGCCAGGCATCACGCCCTCGGCGACCACGGTGATCTTGGCGCCTACCGAGTCCTGGTCACGGCGCAGCTGGTCCATGTAGGCCTCCAGCTCTGGCACTTTGCTGGGGTCGGGGCTGAAGAAGGCGTTCTGCTCCACCGACTCCCAGGTCTTGAACGGGATTTCGATCGGGCCCAGCTGGCTCATGTAGCCACGCACGGTAATGCCCTGGGTGGCCAGGTACTTCTTGGCGATGGCACCGGCGGCCACGCGCATGGCGGTTTCGCGGGCCGAGCTGCGGCCACCGCCGCGGTAGTCGCGGATGCCGTACTTGTGGTGGTAGGTGTAGTCGGCGTGGGCCGGGCGGAACAGGTCCTTGATGGCCGAGTAGTCCTTGGACTTCTGGTCGGTGTTGCGGATCAGCAGGCCGATCGAGCAGCCGGTGGTACGGCCTTCAAACACGCCGGAAAGGATTTCCACCTCATCGGCTTCCTGGCGCTGGGTGGTGTGCCGGCTGGTGCCGGGCTTGCGCCGGTCGAGGTCGTGCTGCAGGTCGGCGAGGGAAATTTCCAGGCCTGGTGGGCACCCATCGACAATGGCGACCAACGCCGGGCCATGGCTTTCGCCAGCGGTGGTGACAGTGAACAGCTTGCCGTAGGTATTGCCGGACATGGACGCTCCGCGAGATCTGCCTGAAGTGGACGAAAGGGGCAGTATACAGATGGTTTGATCGCCTGTGCTGGCCTCTTCGCGGGTAAACCCGCTCCTACAGGGATCGCACAAGCCCGCGGATTGTGGTGACCTTGTAGGAGCGGGTTTACCCGCGAAGAGGCCGAACCTGCCGAGCACACCCCGAGAACCTTCCCGCAAACATTGGGTCAAACCCACATCTCCCCATGTAGTACCGCCTGATGCCGCGCCTAGTCGCCCTGTTCTTCCTGCTGTGCACCGGCCTGGCCCAGGCCGCCGCCCCCACCGTGCTGCAACGCCCGATCGACCTGGACACCGGCCAGGGCGTGCTGCACGGCAGCCTGTTGCTGCCGCAACAAGCCACCCCGCCTCCGGTGGTGCTGATCATCGCCGGCTCCGGCCCCACCGACCGCGATGGCAACAACCCGGCCTCGGGCAGGGTCGACAACCTCAAGCGCCTGGCCCTGCTGCTGGCCAACGAGCACATCGCCAGCGTGCGCTACGACAAGCGCGGGGTGGCCGCCAGCCAGCCGGCCACGCCCGACGAACGTGACCTCAGCGTGGAGCGCTACGTGGCCGATGTGGTCGCCTGGAGCCGCAAGCTCAAGGCCGACCCGCGGTTTGGCCCACTGATCCTGATCGGCCACAGCGAAGGCGCCCTGATCGCCAGCCTGGCCGCCGAACAAGCCGGTGCCAGCGCGGTGATTACCCTGGCCGGCAGCGGCCGGCCGCTGGCCGACGTGCTGCGCGAGCAACTGGCCCAGCGCCTGCCGCCTGCGCAAATGGCCGGTAGCAGCGCCCTGCTCGACCGCCTGCAGGCCGGGCAGACCAGCCTGGAGATACCGGCGCCGCTACGCCAGGTGTTCCGCCCCAGTGTGCAGCCGTACCTGATTACGCTGTTCCAGCAAAACCCGGCTGCCGCCTTTGCCCGCCTGCCCATGCCCGCGCTGATCGTGCAGGGGCGCAACGACGTGCAGGTGGGCGTAGTCGACGCCGAACGGCTGAAAGCCGCCAAGCCGGATGCGCAACTGGTGCTGATCGACGGCATGAACCACATGCTGCGCATCAGCCCCAAGGCCATGAGCCAGCAGCGCGACAGCTACCTCAACCCCGAGCTGCCGTTGGCGCGCGAGCTGGGTGAGCGAATTGTGACGTTCATCCAGCATTTACCGGCGGTCTGACCCTCAGGTCTTGGCCGGGACGGCCGATAAGAGGGGTAACGGTGAGATTGGGGCCGCTGCGCGGCCCATCGCGACACAAGGCCGCTCCTACAGGGGATCGCGTTTTCTGTAGGAGCGGCCTTGTGTCGCGAAAGGGGCACGCAGTGCCCCCTCTTGCAGCCGGCACGCACTTGAGGACAAGCCCTGATGACCACCGCCCCCGCCGCCGTAGAGCCGGCCGAAGAACCCCATGAACACCCTGCCCTGCCCTGGGCCGACTTGGGTGCAGAACACTTCCAGCTTTTGCGCCTGGCTGCCCTGCCCACCGACCGCAGCACCGGCGCGCGGCCGCTGCGCTTTGTGCAGTTCGGCTATGCCGAGCGCCACGACAAGGCCCACAGCCTGCTGCACATGGAAATCCAGCTGCCTGGGCAGAAGGTGCACAAAGAGCAGAACCGCCTGGATATCCGTGTCGACCATGCCCAGCGCCTGGTACGCATTGGCAACGAACACGGCTTGCAACTGGAGCCGGTGAACCGTGGCATCGGCCGCTTCATGCTGGCCCAGGCGGCGCAGTGGCTGCAGCGCCACTGGTCGCACTACCGGGTCGAGGGCATGGCGCTGCCGAACAAGGATGCCCTGAACGAGGACTCACGCCTGCGCCGTGACCACTGCTTGCGCGGGGTGGGGATTGAAGTGCAGTACGAGGACAGCCAGCACCTGAAGGGCCGTGCCGTGGAAATGACCGTGGGCCAGCTGAAAGCAGCCTGGAGCAACGAGCGCTTGCAGCGGGTGGATATCCTGGATGCCGCCAACCTGTTGCAGCAGGCGGACCAGCAATTGCTGGAAAAGGAAGGGCAACTGCGCGAGCGTGATGAGCGAGTGGCCAAGTACCAGCGCGAAGACGGCGGGTTGCGTTTTACCATCACCTGCCTGGTGGCGTTTGCGGTGTTTCAGGCGGGGTTGCTGATCTGGATTGCTACCCGGTGAGACCGCGTCGCCTGCTTCGCGGGTAAACCCGCTCCTACAAGGGACCGCGCATCGCAAGGACGGCGCGTACGTTGTGTAGGAGCGGGTTCACCCGCGAATGGGCTGCAAAGCAGCCCCAAATGGCTCAGACGCGGGCCTTGAACAGTTCCTGATGCTGGCGGCACTGCTCAGCCGTGAGCATGAACACGCCATGCCCGCCACGTTCGAATTCCAGCCAGGCAAAGTCCACCTCGGGGTACAGCGCCTCGACATGCACCTGGCTGTTACCCACTTCGACAATCAGCAAGCCCTTGTCGGTCAGGTGGTCCGCCGCCTCGGCCAGCATGCGCCGCACCAGGTCCAGGCCGTCATTGCCACAGGCCAGGCCCAGCTCGGGTTCGTGGTGGTACTCGGCCGGCATGTCGTCGAAGTCTTCGGCATCGACGTACGGCGGGTTGGACAGGATCAGGTCAAAACGCTGCCCCGGCAAACCAGCAAAGCCGTCGCCCTGCACGGTGAACACGCGGGTGTCCAGGCCATGGCGCTCGATGTTCTGGTTGGCCACTTCAAGGGCATCGAACGACAGGTCGGCCAGCACCACCTCGGCCTCGGGGAACACGTCGGCGGCGACAATGCCGATGCAGCCGGAACCTGTGCACAGGTCGAGGATGCGCGCCGGCGCGCTGGCCAGCCACGGCTCGAAGCGTTTTTCGATCAACTCGCCAATGGGCGAACGCGGCACCAGCACGCGCTCGTCGACAATGAACGACATGCCGCAGAACCAGGCCTCGCCCAGCAGGTAGGCGGCCGGCACGCGCTCTTCGATGCGGCGTTTCAGCAGGTGCTGCAGGTGTACCCGCTCGTTGTCCTCGAGCATGCAGTCCAGGTAGCTGTCGGCCACCTCCCATGGCAGGTGCACGGCGCCCAGCACCAGCAGGCGGGCCTCGTCCCAGGCGTTGTCGGCACCGTGGCCGAAGAACAGGTCGTGCTCGTGGAAGCGGCTGACCGCCCAGCGGATGTAGTCGCGCAGCGTGCGCAGACGGGATGTGATCACGGGGTACTCCTAATTCAGACCGGACAAAAGTCTAACAGCCCAACCCGCAGTTTTGTTCGTTTGGGTTACCCAATGGCTAGCCACACGCCAGTAACCATGCCGCTTGCATTGTCAACCATTCCCATTGGCGCCAATGCAAGGGACAATAGGTGTACAAAAGCCCTATCCAAGGAGCCCTTGATGTCCGTTCCAACCACGATGTTCCGCCTCACTGGCCGCGACTACCCGCCGGCCAAGCTGAGCCACGCCAGCCTGATCATCATCGATGCGCAAAAGGAGTACCTCAGCGGGCCCCTGCAGCTGTCGGGCATGGACGAGGCTGTGGCCAACATCGCCAGGTTGCTCGACGCCGCGCGCAAGAGCGGCCGTCCGATCATCCATGTTCGCCACCTGGGCACCGTCGGTGGCCGTTTCGACCCACAGGGGCCAGCTGGCCAGTTCATTCCGGGGCTGGAGCCTCTGGAAGGCGAAATCGTCATTGAAAAGCGCATGCCCAATGCATTCAAGAACACCCAATTGCACGAGACGCTGCAGGCGCTGGGCCACCTGGACCTGATCGTCTGCGGTTTCATGAGCCATTCCAGCGTCAGCACCACCGTACGCCGCGCCAAGGACTATGGTTACCGGTGCACCCTGGTGGAAGACGCCTCGGCGACCCGCGACCTGGCATTCAAGGATGGGGTGATCCCGGCCGCGCAGATTCACCAAAGTGAAATGGCCGTGATGGCCGACAACTTCGCCTGTGTAGCACCCACCGCCAGCCTGATCTGAGCGGCTTAGCACGACCGCCCGGCAGCCGGGCGGAACCCGATGGGCGGCAGCAGGTCGAATTCCGGATATCCAACGAGGAGAGCGGAATGAAGCTTAAAGGCAGTTTCGACGCCAAGCGCCTGCGCCCGCGGCAACCGCGCAACTGGGGCGCCCGCCTGGCGGCCGGCCTGTCGGCCCTGCTGGCGACCCTGGGCGTGCTGCTGGCCATGGCCGGCATCGCCGGCCTGCTGGGCAACTACCCTGCCCTGCAAGAACTCAACGCCAACAAACCGCTGTCCAGCATCCTGACCGGGGCTGGCTTGCTGCTGCTGTGGCTGGGCGTGCGATTTTGGCGGCGCAGCCGTATTCGCCTGCGCCGTGGGCGGGAACTTAACCTGTCGCCGCACCTGATGAAGAAGCATGATTGATGGTTTTGTATAACCTGTGCGGGCCTCTTCGCGGGTAAACCCGCTCCTACAGGGGCTTGTGATTTCCATGTAGGAGCGGGTTCACCCGCGAAGAGGCCCGCACAGGCTGCACACCGCCCCACAGTCGCGTAAACTACGCCGCCCACGTGGAGGCATCATGCAAGACGACGATTTTTCCCTGTTCAAGGCCGAAGTGCGCGGTGTCAAACCGATCCGCCACGACCGTGCCGAAGTCGGCAAGCCCAAGGCCGACCGCCAGCAGCTGGCCGGCCTGCGCCAGGCGGCGACGGTGCGCAGTGACAAGGCCTTGGTGATCGACGGCATGTCCGACCAGTTCGTCATCGACGTTGGCGCCGAAGACGAGCTGATGTGGCGCCGCGACGGCGTGCAGGAAGGCCAGCTGCGCAAGCTCAAGCTGGGGCAGATCCCGTTCGAAGGCAGCCTCGACCTGCACGGCATGACCGTGGAAAAGGCCCGCGAAACGCTGTGGGCCTTCATCGCCGAAGCCACCAAGCTGGAAGTGCGCTGCGTGCGGGTCACCCACGGCAAGGCTGCGCGCCTGGACGGCAAGCGCCCGATGATCAAGAGCCACGTCAACACCTGGCTGCGCCAGCACCCGCAGGTGCTGGGTTTTGCCTCGTGCAGCGCCCGCCACGGTGGCACCGGCGCGGTGTATGTGATGCTCAAGCGAACCATGCTCGAAGGCCGCGACGAGTAACGCCGCGCTTGCAGCGCCGCCCTCACCGCCGTACCCTTCGTTTTTGCGATTTTTTCCCACAGGTAGATCCATGTCCCTGGAACAGAACTACACCGAGATCCTCAGCCAGATTGGCGAGGACGTCTCCCGTGAGGGCCTGCTCGACACGCCCAAGCGGGCTGCAAAGGCGATGAAGTACCTTTGCCGCGGTTATGAGCAAACACTGGAAGAAGTCACCAACAACGCTTTGTTCAGCTCTGACAACAGCGAAATGGTGCTGGTCCGGGACATCGAGCTGTATTCGATGTGCGAACACCACATGCTGCCGTTCATCGGCAAGGCGCACGTTGCCTACCTGCCCAAGGGCAAGGTACTGGGCCTGTCGAAGGTGGCGCGCATTGTCGACATGTACGCCCGCCGCCTGCAGATCCAGGAAAACCTCAGCCGCCAGATCGCCGAAGCGGTGCAGCAGGTTACCGGTGCCGCAGGCGTGGCGGTTGTGGTCGAAGCCAAGCACATGTGCATGATGATGCGCGGTGTCGAGAAGCAGAATTCGACCATGATCACCTCGGTGATGCTGGGTGAGTTCCGCGAAAACGCCGCCACCCGCAGCGAGTTCCTCAGCCTGATCAAGTGATTGGCTGCAGACCCCAAGCCGACCCTGCCGGGTCGGCTTTTTCATTTCAGGAGTTGCCCATGATCGTCAAAGCCCTGCGGGTTGGCCTCGGCCAGCTCATCGTGTTCGGCGACTGGATCAGCCGCCCGGCCAAGCGCAAGCGCGACGCCGCCGCCCAGGCCCGCGTCGAGCAAGCGGCCAAGGGCCTGGCGCTGTACCAGTTCCATGCCTGCCCGTTCTGCGTCAAGACCCGCCGCACCCTGCACCGCCTGAATGTGCCGGTGGCGCTGCGCGATGCCAAGAACGACCCGGTGCACCGCCAGGCCCTGCAAGAAGGCGGCGGCCGGGTGAAAGTGCCGTGCCTGCGCATTGAAGAAGCGGGCAAGGTGACCTGGATGTATGAGTCCAAGGCCATCATTGCTTACCTGGATGAGCGGTTTGCCGCCATCTGATACCGCGATCGCCCTGTAGGAGCGGCCTTGTGTCGCGATCGGGCCGCAAAGCGGCCCCAGCAATTTATGCAGTGATGTCAAAATTCCTGGGGGCGCTTCGCACCCCTATCGCGACACAAGGCCGCTCCTACAGGGTGCCAGGTTTGCTTCAGAAAGGTGCTTAGCCCACCATCGGCACATGCCTTGGGTGGCTGGCGACCCGCTCCAGCCAGGCTCTCACCGCCGGGTAATCGGCCAGGTCGAACCCGCCCTGCTGCGCCACATGGGTATAGGCATACAACGCCACATCGGCGATCGAGTACTGCTCACCGACCAGGTACGGGGTCATCTGCAACTGCCGCTCCATCACCTTCAGCGCCTTGTAGCCGCCCTTGTGCAACTTGCGGTACTCGTCCACGCGCTCATCCGGCAGGCCCAGGTAGAACTGGATGAACCGCGCCACGGCAATGTACGGCTCATGGCTGTACTGCTCGAAGAACTGCCACTGCAACACCTGGGTGCGCAAGCGCGGCTCGCTGGGCAGGAACTCGCTGCCGTCGGCCAGGAAGTTGAGAATGGCATTGGACTCCCACAGGTAGCTGCCGTCTTCCAGCTCCAGCACCGGCACCTTGCCGTTGGGGTTCATCGCCAGGAACTCGGGCGTTTCGGTCTCGCCCTTGAGAATGTCCACCGGGTGCCACTCATACGGCTTGCCCAGCAGGCTCAACATCAGCTTGACCTTGTAGCAGTTGCCCGACTGGTAGTCGCCATAGACCTTGTACATCGCCTTCCACTCCCAAGCAGTTCTGCATTTGCGCCCAATAGTTGGTGACTGTACGGCTAAAAGCAATGGCCGCTGTATGGCAAGGATCAACCTTGCTCGCTGTAGTCTGAAAAAACTGCTTACACCTTTACAAGGATTTTGTTCATGACCGATGCCACTTCCGCACGCCTGCGGCCCCTGGCAGACACCTCTCCGTCGGCGGTGGTCGCCGGCTTTATCGCCATGCTCACCGGCTATACCAGTTCGCTGGTGCTGATGTTCCAGGCCGGCCAGGCGGCCGGGCTGACCAGCGCGCAGATTTCTTCATGGATCTGGGCTTTGTCGATCGGCATGGCGGTATGCAGCATAGGCCTGTCGCTGCGCTACCGCACGCCGATCACCATCGCCTGGTCCACCCCTGGCGCCGCCTTGCTGATCACCAGCCTGGGCGGGGTGAGCTATGGCGAGGCCATTGGCGCCTACATCACCTGCGCCGTGCTGGTGCTTGTCTGCGGCCTGACCGGCAGCTTCGAGCGCCTGGTCAAGCGTATTCCCGCTTCGCTGGCCTCGGCGCTGCTGGCGGGCATCCTGTTCAAGATCGGCAGCGAAATCTTCGTCGCCGCGCAGCACCGCACCGTGCTGGTGTTGGGCATGTTCTTCAGCTACCTGCTGGTCAAGCGCCTGTCGCCGCGTTACTGCGTGCTGGCCGCGCTGCTGGTGGGCACTGCGTTGTCTGGCGCCCTGGGCCTGCTGGACTTCAGCGGCTTCCACCTGGAAGTGGCCAAGCCGGTGTGGACCACGCCAAGCTTCTCGCTGGCGGCCACCATCAGCATTGGCATTCCGCTGTTCGTGGTGGCCATGACCTCGCAGAACATGCCCGGCGTGGCCGTGCTGCGTGCCGACGGCTACCAGGTACCGGCCTCGCCACTGATTTCAGCCACCGGCTTTGCTTCGCTGCTGCTGGCGCCGTTTGGCTCGCATGGGGTCAACCTGGCGGCGATCAGCGCGGCGATCTGCACCGGGCCACATGCCCATGAAGACCCGAGCAAACGCTACACCGCTGCGGTGTGGTGCGGGATTTTCTACGGTATTGCCGGGGTGTTCGGCGCGACGTTGGCGGCGCTGTTTGCGGCGTTGCCGAAGGAACTGGTGCTGTCGATTGCGGCACTGGCGCTGTTTGGCTCGATCATGAACGGGCTGACCGTGGCCATGAGCGAAGCGCGGGAGCGTGAGGCGGCGGTGATTACCTTCATGGTGACGGCTTCGGGGCTGACCTTGTTCTCGATTGGCTCGGCGTTCTGGGGGATTGTGGCGGGGGTTTTGGCCCTGGTGATTCTTAACCCGCGCAGGGTATGACGCTTGGTAAGTGTCGCCGTTGAGATCGAGCGCCGCCCGCGCGGCGCTTCGCAGCACAAGGCTGCTCCTACATCTGTTTCGGGCCAATTATTCCTGTGCCAGGTGGGTGACAGCCTTGGTGCATGGCTGGAGATTGATGAAGAGCAGCGTCTCCTTCGATATCGAAGGGAACAAACAAGGCGGACAGCGATGACCTCACAGGATGGACTGGCCCGAAACAGATGTAGGAGCAGCCTTGTGCTGCGAAGCGCCGCGCGGGCGGCGCTCGATCTCAAACTCAACAAAAATTCCGAGCCAGGCATCTAAAGCCTGAAATGCCCAACCATACCCTTCAGGTCGGTGCCTAGCTGCGCCAGCTGGACACTCGACCGGGCATTGTCCTGCATCGCCAACGCCGCCTGGTCGGCACTGCCACGGATCTGCGTAACACTGCGGCTGATCTCTTCGGCCACCGAGCTTTGCTGCTCGGCCGCCGCCGCAATCTGCTGGTTCATCTGCTGAATCAATGACACCGCCGCCGCAATGCTGCCCAGCGCACTTTCCGTCTGCAGCGCATCCGCCACCGCCAGGCGCACCAGCTCGGTACTGCCGCGAATCTGTGCCACCGACTGCTGGGCATTGCCGCGCAAACTGGCCACCAGGGTTTCGATCTGCTCGGTGGACTGCCGGGTACGCCGCGCCAACGCACGCACTTCATCGGCCACCACGGCAAAACCACGGCCCTGTTCGCCAGCCCGGGCCGCTTCGATCGCGGCATTCAGCGCCAGCAGGTTGGTCTGCTCGGCCACGCTCTTGATCACTTCCAGCACATCGCCAATGGTGTGAATCTCGGCACTTAGGCTGTCGATGCCGGCACTGGCGGTTTCTGCCGCTGCTGCCAACTGCTCGATGCGCTGCATGCTCTGGCGCACCACCTGTTGCCCCGAATCAACCTTGCTGTCCGCCGCCTGGGCCGCCTGCGCCGCCTCTTCGGCATTGCGCGCCACATCGTGCACGGTGGCGGTCATCTGCTGCATGGCAGTGGCTACCTGTTCGGTCTCTTCCTTCTGGCTGCCCACCTCGCGGTTGGTCTGCTCGGTCACTGCCGACAACGCCTGCGCATTGCCAGCCAGTTGCTCGATACCTTGCTGCAAACCGCTGACGATGCCCGACAGGCCTGCCGCCATCTGCTGCATGGCCTGCATCAGTTGCCCCACCTCGTCACGGCGTGGCGCCTGGGCGTCGAAACCCAGTTCACCCGCAGCAATGCGCTGGGCGCGGGCAATCACGTGTTTGAGTGGGCCAACCACGGCGCGGGTGATAAGCCAGGCAGCCAGCACGCCCACCAGCAGCGCCAGGCCAGTGGCCAGGGCGATGGCCATGGCATTGCGTTGCAGCTCACCCTGCAGGGCCTGCTGCTGCCCCAGGTAGGCCTGGTCGACACGGCCTGTCACCTGTTCGGCACTGGCTTGCAACTGCGCCTTCAGCCCCTGCTCGCGGGCCAACTGGTCGGTGTATTCGTTGAGTTTTTCCGAGAAGCTGCCAATGTGCCCCGCCACTTCGCCCAGCACGCTCTGGTAGCCAGCATCGCCGACCGCGCCCTGCAGCTGGCCGACCAGGCTGGCGGCCTCGACGGTCTGGGCGATGCGCTGCTGGCCCGCGCCCTCTTCGCCTTTGCGGCTTTTTTCCAGGCGCACCCGCGCTTCGTCCATGGCCTGCAGCATGAGCCGCGACACCTGCGCCACCTGCGCGGCCTGCTCAAGGAACTCGCCACCTTGCTGGCCCTGGGACTGCTTGAGGGTGTACACACCGTCATCGGCCAGGCCGGCCTGCAGCACGTCGAGGTTGTTGGCCACGGTGGACACCGACCAGCTGGCCATGTCCAGCGCCAGCTCCTTGGCCTGCACGGCCGCGACAAAGGCCTCGAACGCCTGGCCGTAGGCTGCCAGGTCGGTTTCGGCCGCCGCCAGCGCCGGCAAGCCGCGGGCGCGTTCGGCCAAGCCCTGCAGGCCACTGCGCAAGGCCTCGGCCTGCTGCAAGTCGGAGCGCAGGGCAAATGCCTGCTCGTGCTGGCGCAAGCGCAGCAGGTCGGTGTTGAACTGGGCCAGCTGGCGCAAGCTGTCGAACCGCTGGCCAACGCTGTGCAGCGCGGCAATGCCGATGGCCGCCACCGCCAGGGTCAGCAGCAACACCAAGGCAAAGCCCAGGCCAAGTTTGCGGGCCATGCCCAGGTTAGCCAGCACACCGTGCTTGCTCGCGCCCATCGCCGATCCCCTTTCAGCCTGTGAGGTAATCCCGAGGGCCAAGGGTGGCAACGTTGTCGGGCGATGAACAAGGGGCTGGCGCCAGAATAGTGTCAATTAGCTATAAGTTGTCGCTTTTGGCTGTATAGAGGTCGTTTTCAATGCCTGCCGCGCGCAACATCATTAGGCCATCAATCTTAGCTCATGGATAAACCTGGCGCAGGGCGGCAATCTATTTAATCGACGTAAGCTAACTTCGGATTTATTCCAATCCACTCTTTATATACCTGTATTGACGCCATTAAATTTGCGCCAAAAGTGGGGCATTAAAAATTTATTTAACAGCCCTGCGCTTAATTAAAACGACGCTATCGTGATCGGTAACTGGCCCGCCTCCGGACCCGTAGTGCACCCCTGGAGCCTTCCATGAAAACAGCCATGCTAACTGCTGTGGTCACCCCGTTGCTGCTGATTACTGTGCCAACGGTGGGTCATGCGCAAACTTCCACCGCGCCGTTATTTACGGTTGGGCTTCAGGGGAGCTACACGCAACTGGAACTGAACGGGCGTGGTAATGACACCGAACATATGCCAGAAGGCGGGCTGTTCATAAACTTCGGCAACAAGATGACCGCCACAGAGGGCGTGGTTTACCAGGCCGAAGCCAGCGGCATGTACTCGAAAAAGCAGAACCAGAAGCTCAAGGACGGCCAGGCCGACCTGGACCTGGGCTGGCGCCTGGCGCTGAGCGAGCGCCACTCCCTCGACCTGCTGCTGGGCGCTGGCTATAAATGGAACCGCCTGCAACCCAATACCAGCCGTTATGACGTCGACCTCACCAACCGCACCCCGTTTGGTAAAATTGCCGCCGGTTACAACTACCGCTTCAATAATGCCACCCTGCGTTTCGAAGCCGGCATCCGCCAAGTTATCAATGGCGATTCGCAATTGGAAATACATGGCATCAGCAGTGAAGACGTTGACCTGAACGATACCAGCAACCCCTTTGTCGAACTTAGCGTGCTGTTCAATCAACACGGTACAGTGCCGATACTCGCCTCGCTTTATTTCAGCCGCTACAACTATGAACTGGATGGGCAGTTCCTGATGACCGACTCGAACGAGCAGACCCGCGATGAGTATGGCCTGAAAGTGGGTATCAGCTTTTAGCCAGCCGGCTGGGTAACTGCCCTGCCTGTTCAAGAAAAGCCTGGGCGCGAGCATCCTGCCCATAAGCGACATTGATGCGCAGCCAGTCACTGGCGGCGCCTTGGTAATCGAAGGCACTGCCAGGGGTAATCAACACGGCATGTTCCAGGGCCAGGCGCTCCAGGCTGGCGAAGCCTTGCCCCGGCATCCGCGCCCAAATGAACATGCCGCCATATGGCTCGCAGAACACCTGCCAACCCCATTGCTCCAGTTGCCGCAGCAACCGGGCCATGTGCTGCGCCAGGCGCACGCGCAGCCGCTGCGCACTCTTGCGGTAACTGCCATTGGCCAACATCTGCCCCACCACCTGCTCGGCAAAACGCGACGTGCCGATGCTGCTGACCATCTTCAGCTCGGCCAGGCGCGCCAGCAGCGCCGGGTCGGCAACCAGGTAGCCAACCCGCAGCGAGCTGCTGAGGGTTTTCGAGAAACTGGCCATGTAGATCACCCGCTGCTCGCTGTCGAGGGTGGCCAGGCGCGTGGCTTGGCCCTCCTGGAAGTCGGCGTAGATATCGTCCTCGATAATGCGCAGGTCGTGCTCGCGGGCCAGTTCCAGCAGGCGATAGGCCACCTTGGGCGTCAGGCTGGTGCCCGTGGGGTTGTGGTACAGGCTGTTGATGAACAGGCAGCGCGGCCGGTGCGTGGCCAGCAGGGCTTCGAGGGCGTGCAGGTCGGGGCCTTCGGCGGTACGCGGTAGCGGCAACATGTGTACCTGGTGCAGGCGCAGCAGGTTGTACAGGTTGTAGTAGCCGGGGTTTTCCACCAGCACCGTGTCGCCTGGGCGCAACAGGGTGCGCACCAGCAGGTCGAGGCCGTGGCTGGCGCCGTGGGTGGTAAGGATTTGCTCGGGGCCGGCGGCAATGCCCACCAGTGCCAGGCGCTTGTGCAACTGCTGACGCAGGCTGGCCAGGCCCAGGGGTGGGCTGTAGTCGAACAGGTCCTGCGGGTTGCCACGGCTGACCTGGCGCAGCGCCTGGGCCAGTTCGGTGGCGGCGCGCCAGTTACCGGGCAGCCAGCCGCAACCCAGCTTGAGCAGCTCGTCATGGCCCTCGCGGAACTGCCGCCAGCTGCCGTCGCCGGCCTCACCCCAAGGTTGCGCGTCTTCCTCGGCGAGCCCGGGTTTGCGTTCGGCGACGAAAAAGCCGGTGCCGTGGCGCGCCTCCAGCCAGCCGTTGGCAACCAGGCGGTCGTAGGCCTCGATCACACAGGACGCGCTGACCGCCTGGCTGCGGGCCAGTGCGCGGATTGACGGCAGACGCGCGCCGGGGCGCAGGCGTTGCTGGGCGATCCAGGTTTGCAGGTGGTCGGTGAGTTGCTGCACCAATGGCGTGGTGCTGGTGCGGTCGAGGGGAAAGTGCATGGGCTAAGTGTTCGCTGGTTTTGAGCGAACAGTTAAGCATAAATGGGGTGGGTGTGTGTCTGGTGAGGGGAACAGGCTGGCATCAGAGTTGGCAGGCCCGGCCCTTTCGCGGGTGAACCCGCTCCCACAGGTACTGCACCCGCTCTCGGGCTGGGTGCGATCCCTGTGGGAGCGGGTTCACCCGCGAAAGGGCCGGAACAGCCACCACATAATCAGGACCCTACCCATGCCCTCCGCCCCGGCCCGCCTGGCCTTCGCCCTCTGCCTCATCACCCTGGCCGTCAACCTGCCAGCGCCGTTGTACATCACCTACGCCGACCTTTCCGGCCAAGGCGCCGCATCCACTGCGGTGGCCTTCTCCGGCTATGTGCTGGGCGTACTGCCGGTGCTGCTGGCCTTGGGCGGGCTGGCCGACCGGGTCGGGCGCAGGCCGCTTATTCTGGCCGCCCTGGCCCTGTCGATGCTCGCCACAGGACTGATGTCGCTGGCCCCCAGCCTACAAACCCTGGGCCTGGCGCGCATGTGCCTGGGCCTGGGCACGGGCCTGGCCACTGCCACGGCAACCGCCTACATGGGCGAACTGATGGGCAGCGAGCAAGGCCCACGCGCCGCCACGTGGGTTACTGCCAGCACCTCGCTGGGCTTTGGCCTGGGCGCAGCGCTGACCAGCCTGTTCCTGCTGCGCGGCCCCAGCCTCACCCCAGGCAGTTTCCACCTGCAACTGCTGCTGGCGGCGCTGGCCATGGTGCTGGCATGGCGCCTGCCCGACCCACGCCCGGCACAGCGCACCTCCATGCTGCGCCTGCCCTGCTACCCGCGCGGCAGCGTGGGTTATGGCCTGGCCATTTTGCTGGCGTGGGCCTGCTCGGGGGTAGTTATCGCCCTGCTGCCGGGCATCTTGCGCCAGCATGGGCTTAGCGCCTGGTCGGGGTTCTCGACCTTCTGCGTGATCAGCTGCGGGCTGTTGTTCCAGCCGATGGCACGGCGCCTGAGCAGCCAGAAGGCCACGCTGCTGGGGCTGCTGATACTGCCGTGCAGCTATGCGGTGTTGGCCTGGGGGGCGGACAGCGGGCAGCTGGGTGCGGTGTTGCTGGGGGCGGTGGCGGCCAGCAGTGCCTGCTACGGGTTTATCTACCTGGGCGGGCTGGCGGCGGTAAACCAGTTGGCTGGCAGCGAGAAGACACGGGCCAGTGCCGGGTTCTTCTTGCTGGCGTACCTGGGGTTCAGCTTGCCGGTGATTTTTACCGGGCTGTTGAGTGACCGGCTGGGGTCGCGGCTGGCCTTGCTGGTGTTTGGTGGGGTGCTGGTGGTGGGGTGTGCGCTGGTTGGGCTGGTTTTGTGGTGGTCTGCACGGGCCTCTTCGCGGCTAAAGCCGCTCCTACAGGGATCGCACAGGGCCTGAGGGCAGCGAGATCCCTGTGGGAGATCGCCCAGCCCTGTGGGTTGCGCTGTCGCGTAGAGAACTCAGTTCGCAAGCGGTCCGCATACCCTGTGGGAGCGGCTTTAGCCGCGAAGAATCCAACGCGGTGCATGGCACCGGCTGCGCCGGTGTTCGCGGCTAAAGCCGCTCCCACAGTGTCCCTGCTAATTCAATTAGTTATGTGCAGTTCTATGAGAGCGGGTTTACCCACGAAGAAGGCGACGCGGTTTCGACCTAGATCGCAGTAGCCCCACCATCCACGGTCAGGCAATGCCCGGTGGTAAACGCCGCGCCATCGCTGCACAGGTACAGCACGGCGCTGGCAATTTCCTCGACCTTGCCAATGCGCCCCACCGGGTGCATGGCCGCAGCGAACTCGGCCTTGCGCGGGTCGGCCTCATAGGCGCGGCGGAACATGTCGGTGTCGATCACCGCCGGGCACACGGCATTCACCCGGATGCCTTTCTTGGCATACTCGATGGCCGCCGACTTGGTCAGGCCGATCACCGCATGCTTGCTGGCGCTGTAGATACTCATCTTCGGCGCCGCCCCCAGGCCCGCCACCGAGGCGGTATTGACGATCGCCCCACCGCCCTGGGCCAGCAGCAAGGGCAGCTGGTACTTCATGCACAGCCACACACCCTTCACATTGACGCCCATGATGGCATCGAACTCTGCCTCGCTGCCCTCGGCCAGGCGGCCCTGCTCTATCTCGATGCCGGCGTTGTTGTAGGCGTAGTCCAGCCGGCCGTAGGCGGCGATCAGGCGCTCGTGCAGCTGGCGTACTTCGGCGTCGCGGGTTACATCGCAGGCAATGAACAGCGCCTCACCGCCAGCCGCCTGGATCAACGCCACGGTGGCCTCACCGCCAACCGGGTCGAGGTCGGCCACCACCACCTTCAGGCCCTGCTGGGCGAAGGCCAGGGCCGTTGCCCGGCCAATGCCGGCGGCGCCACCGGTGACCAGGGCTACCTGGCCGGAAAAGGTCATGCTCATCGCGTGCTCCTGTTGAGGGGTTGTGGGGTTCAGAGCATAGTCAGCCACCACCCGGCCGGGCAGCATCATCACACCAACGGTTGGGCTACCATGCTTGTCAGTGATGTTAAGGACCTGCCTTCATCAACAAGGTAGATTGAACGCCTAATCTCCTCCACTGCCCACAAGGACCCGCCATGACCCAGACCAACCGCCGCTTCCTGCTTGCCAAACGCCCGGTCGGCGCCGTGCGCCGTGACGACTTCAGCTTCGAAACCGTACCTGCCGAACAACCCGGCGAAGGCCAGGTGCTGGTGCGCAACCTGTACCTGTCGCTGGACCCGGCCATGCGCGGCTGGATGAACGAAGGCAAGTCGTATATCCCGCCCGTGGCCCTGGGCCAGGTGATGCGTGCGCTGGGCGTTGGCGAAGTGGTCGCCTCCAACCACCCGGGCTACCAGCCGGGCGACCATGTAAGCGGTGCCCTTGGCGTGCAGGACTACTTCACCGGCGAGCCCCAGGGCCTGCACAAGATCGACCCCAAGCTGGCGCCGCTGCCGCGCTACCTGTCGGCGCTGGGCATGACCGGCATGACTGCCTATTTCGCCCTGCTGGACGTTGGCCAGCCCAAGGCCGGCGACACCGTGGTGATTTCCGGCGCGGCCGGTGCGGTGGGCAGCATTGTCGGGCAAATTGCCAAGCTTAAAGGCTGCCGGGTGGTCGGCATTGCCGGCGGTGCCGAGAAGTGCCAGTACCTGAAGGACGAGCTGGGTTTTGACGGGGTGATCGACTACAAGGCCGAAGACGTGCTGGCCGGCCTGAAGCGCGAGTGCCCCAAGGGCGTGGATGTGTACTTTGACAACGTCGGCGGCGAAATTTTGGATGCCGTGCTGACCCGCATCAACTACAAGGCGCGCATCGTGATTTGCGGCGCAATCAGCCAGTACAACAACAAGGAAGCGGTGAAAGGCCCGGCCAACTACCTGTCATTGTTGGTAAACCGTGCGCGCATGGAAGGTTTTGTGGTGATGGATTACAGCAAGGACTACGGCAAGGCCGCGCTGGAGATTGCCGGGTGGCTGGCCAGTGGGCAGGTGAAGAGCAAGGAAGATGTGGTGGACGGGCTGGAGACCTTCCCGGAGACACTGCTGAAGCTGTTCAGTGGTGAGAATTTTGGCAAGTTGGTGTTGAAGGTTTAACCGCCGGCCAATATCCATGGCCATTCACCGTTACCGCCGCCATCGTATTTGCGGGTGAACCCGCTCCTACACCGATCGATGTCGTTGGCACGGTCGTCGTAGGAGCGGGTTTACCCGCGAAAGGGCCGGGCCTGCCGGCCAATTCCTACCGACCGTTCACCGTTGCAGCCGCCACCGTATTCGCGGGTGAACCCGCTCCTACATTGATTGATGATGTTGGCACGGTCGTCGTAGGAGCGGGTTTACCCGCGAAAGGGCCGGGCCTGCCGGCCAATTCCTACCGACCGTTCACCGTTGCAGCCGCCACCGTATTCGCGGGTGAACCCGCTCCTACATTGATTGATGGTGTTGGCACGGTCGTCGTAGGAGCGGGTTTACCCGCGAAAGGGCCGGGCCTGCCGGCCAATTCCTACCGGCCGTTCACCGTTGCCGCCGCCACCGTATTCGCGGATGAACCCGCTCCTACATTGATCGGTGATGTACACACATCGGTGGTTCGGCACCGCCCGGTGTAGGAGCGGGTTCACCCGCGAAAGGGCCGGGCCTGCTGGCCAACTTCCAAGGGCCGTTCAGCGTTGCCACCACCACCGCAAATCATGATTTGCCTCCGGGGCATATCCCTTCAGCGAACGGCTTGTGAACCTCATGATCATCGAGATCCCCCCGCTGTCCACAATCCATAAAACGTGGACACTTGACGCATGCGCATTTTCACCGTGTCAAGAAAAACCCATTTCAGACTGCACAGCCGCGCCAAACGAAAAAGGCCAGCACCTTCGTGCTGGCCTTTCTGTCTTTCTTTGGGTTGTTTACCCACGAATTTCCGCTACCACCGCCGCCAGCGCTTGCGCCGGGTCGGCGGCCTGGCTGATTGGCCGGCCGATTACCAGGTAATCCGAACCCGCATCCAGTGCCTGGCGCGGGGTGAGGATACGCCGCTGGTCATCCTGCGCACTGCCCGCCGGGCGAATGCCCGGGGTCACCAGCTGCAGCGACGGGTGGGCGGCCTTCAAGGCCGGGGCTTCCAGCGCCGAACATACCAAACCGTCCATGCCCGCCTTTTCGGCCAACGCCGCCAGGCGCAGCACCTGCTCTTGCGGGTCGACATCCAGGCCGATGCCGGCCAGGTCTTCACGCTCCATGCTGGTCAGCACGGTCACGCCAATCAGCAACGGCTGCGGGCCGCTGCGCTTGGCCAGCTCTTCACGGCAGGCGGCCATCATGCGCAGGCCACCGGAGCAATGCACGTTGACCATCCACACACCCATCTCGGCAGCGGCCTTTACCGCCATCGCCGTGGTGTTGGGAATGTCGTGGAACTTGAGGTCCAGGAACACTTCGAAGCCCTTGTCGCACAGGGTTTCGACAATGCCCGAAGCGCTGCTGGTGAACAGCTCCTTGCCAACCTTTACCCGGCACAGCGCAGGGTCAAGCTGGTCAGCCAGCTTCAGGGCGGCCTCACGGGTAGGGAAATCCAGGGCGACGATCAGGGGCGTCTGGCAGGCGGACATGGGCAGGGTCTCTTGGCAAGTCGAAAACGGCGCGCATTGTAAACGAAGTGGCGCAGGCTTTGGGGGCCGCGGGTCATGGAATTGGCCTCACAGTGCATGGCTCACCTGCAAGTGCACATAACTCTTTGACCTGCCACGCCCCCTGTAGGAGCGGCCTTGTGTCGCGATGGGCTGCGCAGCAGCCCCGGCAATTTGTGCTTGAGCTGAAATCTTGGGGCTGCTGCGCAGCCCATCGCGACACAAGGCCGCTCCTACATGGGCCTGTGTTGGGCGATCTCCTATAATTGAACCAACGGAACGGCCAATTGATCAAAATTCGTACACGCGTTGCCCATGGCCCGATTAAAGGAGAACGACAATGCCCTGGTATGCCTGGCTGATACTCATCTTAGCCCTTGGCTCGATCGTCGGCGGGCTGATGCTGCTGCGCGACACGGCCAAGAAACTGCCGCTGACCGAAGAACAGTTGCGCAAGGTGCATGAGCGCAATGCCGAAGCGGACGCCAAGGATGCGCAAGACCGCTAACCCCAAGGCGCCAGCAGCCCTTTACGCGGGAACTGCGCCCCCTCCGCTATCAAATGGAACAAACAAGGCGAACAGCGCTGACCTCACAGGCGTGACTGGCCAGGTGGGTTACAGCCGCGGTGCATGGCGGGAGGTTGATGAAGGGCAACTGTATCCCCTATCCGAACAAATGCCTGATTCCCGTGAAAAGGCTCATTCGGCTTCGTCTGGATCGGCATAGATGACCTGCCCCTTGATCCAAGGGTCGACGATACTTGAGTGGAGATCCCGCAGATACGCGCCCCATTGCGCCCGGCTATGCGCCCCAGGGAGCAGAATCGTCAGTAGCAAATACTCATCCCGAAGCAGGTCATAGGCATAAATCAGCCAGAAATCGTCCTCCGGATGATCTGGATCCGTCGTACGCCTGAATTGCAACCTGGCTGCGCGCCACTTCGCCTGTACTGCTTCAGTGGTTGCAAGATGAATGTGAAACATATCAGCGAGGTCAAGCTCCTCGTCCCGGCCAAAAATGTCAGGAAGATCACCACAGAGCTTGTAATCATGAAAAACGATCTAAAAGTCGTACCACCCTATCGACTCTTTGAAGAGGTCGGAAACCTTTACTGCTGACAAATTCGCTCACTTAGAGACTGGAAGCTTTCCGTTCTCGGCGTAGTAGCGGAAGGCAGACTCACCACCACGAGCTGCAACACGCACGTCTTCGTGAGTGAGTTGCTTGTCGGTCTTTTTGCGCTTGGCAACGACCTTTTTAGGGGCTGCTGTTTTTACAATCATCTTCGCCTCCTGTCGCGTGATTCTTCATGCACATGATAGGTGCTGCCCAATTTTTGATCAACGTGCTGCCGGCCAGGCGCAACGCACGCACAATGCCACCGCTTTACACGCACCCTCAAAAGGCCGGGCCAGGGCACCGCCCCAGCCCCCCCCCTCTTACTCCACCATCACCTTGTCCCGATTACGCTCCAGCAACGCATTGCCTATCCCTTTAATCTCCAGCAGCTCATCCACCGAAGCAAACGGCCCATTGGCCTCGCGGTAGGCCACGATGGCCTCGGCCTTGGCCTTGCCGATGCCGTTCAGCTCCTTCTGCAGGGTCAGCGCATCAGCCTTGTTCAGGTCCAGCCGCTGCGGCTGCTCGACCTGCTGCTGGCTTACCACCGGCACCGGCTCGGCCACCGCCGTGGTACTGGCCGGTGCAGCGCTAAGGGAGAAGGACAAGCTGGCGAACAGCGGCAACAGCAGGTACGACAGAACGTTATTGCGCATGGTGAACACTCCTTGGGTTGGTCATTTTCCAGCAGCCGTTTTCCTTCGGCTGCGCAACCAACCCTAGCGGCTAACCCTGCAGCGGACAGCAGCGAATGGTTACCGAATCGGTCACCAACCCGCCCAACTTCGCCCACCCAAAAGCCGCGGCGATTTCGCCCCAGCCCGCCCCGGCCCAGCGTCATCAATGCCTTGGCCCAGCACCTGTAGCCATGTCCCGTTTTTCCCGATACCGCCTTCCCACCCATACCCGGCCAATGCCCTACAACACTCGCCGAACAACGCCCGCCCGACATAAACACCCGCCCCACCACCCATCAATGTAGGAGCGGGTTCACCCGCGAATACGCCAGCCGCAGCAACACCAAATGCCCGCTGCAAACTGGCCAGCAGCCCCGGCCCTTTCGCGGGTAACCCGCTCCTACAACGGCCGGCGATCGCGGCTAAGACATTTTCCCTGGCATGCTGGCCAATCCCCTTCGGCCTCACAGCACACACAGCGCGTCAGACTTTCCTGAAACCTCGCCCCCACCCCTTCAGCTTGGATAACCAGGCGAACTATCCTACACCCCAGTCAGAAGCAGCTGAATTGTCGGGGAAATGCCCCAGGGATAACTTCACCGGGTCGCCATGTTGGTGACCGGGTGTGAGAACCTGACAAGCACTGCTGCTCTACTGTTCAATGGCAGCCATTCGCGGGCAAGCTTCGGCTTGGCCGGTTTTTCAGTGCATCGGTTTCTCACCCCGCGCAATGGCTGCCACCTTTGTCCGTGAGAAAGATCGAGGTGGTGGATTCTGTTAACGCACTGGAATTTCACCATGAAAACCAACGACCACTCCCCCATCCTCACCGCAGGCATCGAAACCTTCCTCGAAGCCGGCAACCCCACCATAGACCTGCTCCGCGTCCAACCCGGCGTCCCCGTCGATGATGCCTACGAACACGTCTCGGTCCTGCTGGGCTACTGCAAGCACCTGGTGCGCGAAGGCGACATGGAAGACGACCACAAAATGCTGGGCGCAGCGGATTACCTGCTGGCCATGGCCAAAGCCCTGATGAACGACATCGAGATTGCGAAGAACAAGCGCCACTAAAAGGCCAAGCCCAGGCGAGGCTATGCCTCGCTTGCCGCGAAACGGAAGGATGAGAAGCTCGCCACCTCATGAGGCGCGCTTTTTGTAGGAGCGGGTTTACCCGCGAATGCGTCCGCACCGACAACACCACACGTCCGGTAGAAACTGGCCAGCAGGCCCGGCCCTTTCGCGGTCAAACCCGCCCCTACATCAGAGTGGCCTTCTGTGGGAGCAGCCTTCTGTGGGAGCGGGCTTGCCCCGCGAACACCGGCAAAGCCGGTGCCATCCACCACCCCCTATCAGCCCTCAAATCACCGTTCGAGGATAAACACTGATAAACGCCGAAATGGCAATCGCATCCCCATCATCAACCTTCACCCGCGGGCTCTGCCCCGAGCGTTTGATGTCAGAAGCAAACTCAGCCGTCTTGAACGCCTGCTCAAGCTCATCGCTGCCCGCCCCGGCATACACAACCACCTGGGTACCGGTATTGTGCTTTTGCAGCGGCAGCTGCTTGATCTGCACCTGTACACCCGCCTTGGTCAGCGCAACGGCAATTTCCTTGGCAAAGCGCACAGCTTCTTTGTCATCTTTGTGGATATTGAGCAGCACCACCGGCGCCAGCGTTTTAGCCTTCAGCTCCCCCGCCAATGCCTTGAATGCATCCTGCGCCTGCGGCGTCAGCGCTCTGGGCTTGAGGCTGGCCTCCAGCTTGAGCCGATCAGCCCTCTCACGCTCCAGTTCGGCCTTCAGCGCGTCGTTCTGCTCCAGAAGTTGCTGGATTTCCAACTGCGCCTGGACCTCCGATTCATTGACGCTAGTAACCTCCTGCGAGGCCCGCGAAATGGTCACTTCGGAATGCTGGTTTTTCACATCCGAGGTCATATGAGCCAGGATCATTGCACTGGCCGCGATCAACGCCGCGATTACCGCAGTGGCAGAGGCTATGGCATGAATAAGGCTGGCTGTGTCTGCTGAAATATCAGGCATAAACAACTTCTTGAGGTTAAGGGTTTTCATCGTTTCACGTTCAGGGAGACCGGCCAGTGGGTGGCCTGGATGATGCAGCCGGCAAGCTTAGCAGCAAGCGCCGACATAGCACAGTGCCACAAATCGGTGCACCCAGTGGCACGTCAGCCATAAATAGCCAAGTTCTATTTCCGCAGGGTGACGATCCGCCAGTGCGCGGTCGATTTTGCACGAGCAAGAGCCGCTTCGTAGTCGCGTTGAGAGAACTGACAATTCGCCCATAGACAGCGCACGTCAGCTCAGATCTGCCAGTTATCCCCATAAGCTGGCAACCCGGCGCGATCTGCTGTAAGTATGTCGCCCTTTCGGCACAAGGAGAAGGTTGTGGAGTGGTACGAGTCGCTTTTTTTACAGATGTGCAGCCATGTACTTACCCAAAGCAAACTGGCACATCGTCGCGGCCTTAATGGCGCTTTGAATATGGACATCGCTTCGACTCGTGAGCTGGTAGAAACTTATCAGCGCAACACGGCCGTAGCATTCAGCCTTACAGAGATGAAGTTACATCTTTCACAAGGTGCGGACTCGGTCGCTTTGATAATAGTGAAAGAACACCAATTTCAAAATTACTTGGCGGAAATCAACCGTCAGCAAGAGGTAGTTTTGAGCGCCACTTTGCGCACCGAAGCGCGCTCCACCGAATATGCCAACTACCACGTGGATATAGCGATCATTCGGCCTACCACCTCAAGCCCAACCGATATCGCTCACTGATGGCTGCGTGGCTCAAGATAAGGGGCTGAGTTGCCGCCAGCACGGCCTAGACCGCTTCGGCTCGGCAAACTCACCCCAAGCATCCTCTGGAAAGTCCAGCTATGATGCCTCCGGCTCTGATCGAAGTGCAGAGCGGCGGCCGTCTCAATGAAGATGCCCTCGCCCGCTTCGATAGCCAGACCCTTGAAACAACTGAGCGCCGGCGATTGTTGCCGGGCTCCGCCTGCCTCAGCGAGGCAGCGCAGCAACATTCATGCGGCTAATCATTTTGCCCACCATCCCCTTCTAGACGGTGCCTGCAGTCGGCACCGCATATGAGAGATGTATGTACGCACCTATCGAAACTCGCTGCTTCAAAGCCTATGACATCCGCGGCCAAGTGCCGACCGACCTCAACGACGACATCGCCTACCGCATTGGCCGCGCCTTGGTGGCCCAGCTGGGTGGGCGCAGCTACGTGGTCGGCCGTGACATGCGCCTTGAAAGCCCAGGGCTGTCCCGTGCCTTGATGCAAGGCCTGACCGAAGGCGGTGCCGACGTGATCGACATCGGCCTGTGCGGCACCGAGGAAGTCTATTTCGCCACCAGCCATTACCAGGCAGACGGCGGCATCATGGTCACTGCCAGCCACAACCCAAAGGGTTACAACGGCATGAAACTGGTGCGCGAGCAGTCACGCCCGATCAGCGGTGACACCGGCCTGAACGACATCCGCCAGCGCGTTGAAGCTGGCGAACTTGGCACTCAGGCGGCCACGCCGGGTACCGTGCGCGAAGCGTTCGACAAGTCTGCCTACATCGAACACCTGCTGACCTACATCGACCTGGGCGCACTCAAGCCCCTGAAAGTATTGGCCGACCCTGGCAACGGCGCGGTTGGCCCGGTACTGGAGCTGCTCAAGGCCCGCCTGCCGCTGGATATCACCATCATCAACGGCGAGCCAGACGGCAATTTCCCTAACGGCATTCCGAACCCACTGCTGCCGGAAAACCGCGAGCTTACCCGCCAGGCCGTGCTGGAAACTGGTGCAGACATGGGTATCGCCTTCGACGGCGACTTCGACCGCTGCTTCTTCTTCGACAATCAGGGCCGCTTCATCGAGGGCTATTACGTGGTCGGCCTGCTGGCTGAAATGCTGCTGGCCAAAAACCCCGGCAGCAAGATCATCCACGACCCACGCTTGACCTGGAACACCATCGAACAAGTCCGCGCTGCCGGTGGCCACGCCATTCAGAGCAAGACCGGCCACGCCTTCATCAAAGAGCGCATGCGTGCTGAAGACGCCGTGTACGGCGGCGAAATGAGCGCCCACCACTACTTCCGCGATTTCGCCTACTGCGACAGCGGCAACATCCCGTGGCTGCTGGTGGCCGCGCTGATGAGCCACACCGGCAAGAGCCTGGCCCAACTGGTGGACGAGCGTATCGCGGCATTCCCGTGCAGTGGCGAGATCAACTACGAAGTGGCCGATGTGAAGGGCACCATCGAGAAAATTCTGGCGTTCTACCTGCCGCAGGATCCAAGCGTTGACCGCACCGACGGGATCAGCGTCGAGTTTGCTGACTGGCGCTTCAGCCTGCGCGGCTCCAATACCGAACCCCTGCTGCGCCTGAACGTCGAGAGCCGGGCCGATGAGGCACTGGTTGCCCAGCGTGTCGCCGAAATCGCTCGCATGATCCAGGAATAGCTCTGATGACATGCTCTTGGCCACCGAAGACCACAGAGACTTCATTTGGTTTGCGGTATGCCAAGAGCATGCAGCGCAGAGCCCCGGCATTTTGGAGCCGCAATGCAGCTCCTCGTCTTCTGCATTCCTCCGTGGGAGATTTTGCTATACAAAAGCTAAAAAGGCGTATCGGAATGCGTTCTGAACAAAATCCACATGGGCATCGCAGTTTGTGTGAACGGATACTGCATGGGATCGAAGTGATTACCAAGATATGAACAGGGACAGAGATAGCGGATTGGCAATAACTCCAAATATTGGCTGCCCCTTATGGGACAGCCTGGTGCGCGACTGTATTTTCAGTTCAATCACGATCAGCCACGGTGACGACCGCGGAAGTAGTTGATCAGACCTTGGGTGGAGCCATCTTCGGCACTTTCTTCCAGGCTCCCGACCAGGCGTTGGTAAACGCCCTCCCCCAGCTCCTTACCCAATTCGACGCCCCATTGGTCGAAGCCGTTGATACCCCAGATCACGCTCTGCACGAACACTTTGTGCTCATACATCGCTACCAGGGCGCCCAGGCGGCGCGGGCTGATGCGTTCCACCACCAAGGTGTTGCTCGGGCGGTTGCCCGGGATCACCTTGTGTGGGGCCAGCTTCTCGATGTCCGCTTCGTTCAGGCCTTTGCTGCGCAGCTCGGCTTCGGCTTCTTCGCGGGTTTTACCCTGCATCAGCGCCTGGCTCTGCGACAGGCAGTTGGCGTACAGCCACTGGTGGTGGTCGGCCACCGGGTTGAAGCTTACGACCGGCACGATGAAGTCGGCCGGAATCAGCTGGGTGCCTTGGTGCAGCAACTGGTGGTAGGCGTGCTGGCCGTTACAGCCGACACCGCCCCAGATCACCGGGCCGGTTTCGGTCTTCACCGGGCTACCGTCCTGCAACACGCTCTTGCCGTTGGACTCCATGTCCAGCTGCTGCAGGTGCTTGGTGATGTTGCGCAGGTAGTGGTCGTACGGCAGGATCGCGTGGCTGCTGGCGCCCCAGAAGTTGCCGTACCACACACCCAGCAGGGCCAGCAGCACCGGCATGTTCTTGTCGAACGGCGCGGTCTGGAAGTGCTGGTCCATGGTGTAGGCACCCGACAGCAGTTCCTTGAAGTTGGCGGTACCGATGGCCAGGGCGATCGGCAGGCCGATGGCCGACCACAACGAGTAGCGCCCGCCTACCCAGTCCCACATCGGGAAGATGTTCTCTTCGCGAATACCGAAGGCCACGGCGGCGGCCTTGTTGCTGGAAACAGCGATAAAGTGGCGGTACAGCTCGGCTTCCGAGCCGCCCTGGGCCAGGTACCAGGTACGCGCGGCCATGGCGTTCTTCAGGGTCTCGAGGGTGTTGAACGACTTCGACGAGACGATGAACAGGGTGGTTTCGGCACGCAGGTTGGCCGACAGCTCGTGGAACTCACTGCCGTCGATATTCGCCAGGTAATGGCAGCGCACGCCGCGCTGGGCGTAAGGCAGCAGCGCCTCGGAGACCAGCTCGGGGCCGAGGAACGAGCCGCCGATGCCAATGTTGACCACGTCGGTAATCGGCTTTTCGCTGTAGCCACGCCACAGGCCGTCGTGGATGCGGCCGACCAGCTCGGTGATCTGGTTGAGCACCTTGTGCACTTCCGGCATCACGTTCACGCCGTTGACGCTGAGCTTGTCGCCCACGGGCCGGCGCAGGGCAGTGTGCAGCACCGGGCGGCCTTCGGAGGCGTTGATGATTTCGCCGCTGAACATCGACTTGATGGCGTCCTGCAGGCCCACGTCATTGGCCAGGTTGACCAGCAGTTCGCGGCTTTGCTCGGTGATCAGGTTTTTCGAATAGTCGAGGAACAGGCCGCAGCAGCTCAGGGAGAACTGGTCGAAGCGTTTGGCATCGGCGGCGAACGCTTCGCGCATGCTGAAGCCTTGCATGACGTCGCGGTGTTGCTGAAGCGCCTTCCAGGTTGGCAAAGCAGTGACATTGTTAGGTGTACGGTAAAACGCCATTGCAAAGAAGTCCTTGTTGCAAGGGATGAGTTGATCAAAGCTGTGAACGTCAGATTCATTGACGGCCATTATACGCTATGGCCCCCATTGGGATGGGGTCGCGCCCTTCATTTAGAGGCTCTGACCCTTCTCCTGAGGCGAGCCTTCCCTGTGCCCAGGGTGAAGAATGGGACCGCAGGCACATTGCGTTAACGACGCTATTGGTAGCGTACCACCACCAGAAGATGCCAATATGCCACCATGGTGCAGCCTAGCCATTCGTCTTAAACAGAGTGGATTGAATCGAACTTTTTGGGCGAATCGCTGACCCTGCTTGACGCTTATGCCCTCGGCCGCTTAACCTTTCACCCCTTAGAACAGGGAAGTTTCCGGAATATTCCGAGTGAAGTCACCTAGGGTGAGCCTTTCCTGAAGATGAATTCCGGCGTGCTTAGGCGCGCTGCTTTGCTTTGCGGTCGCCATCTTGAAGCCTCGTTCCCCCCTCCAGATTCAAAAATCAGTCATCTTCGCTCTCGTTCTACGAGAGGCTCGTGCACGAGTCGGTGATAGCCGCATGGGCGCAGTGTGGATGCTACTTGAACCGATTTTTCATCTCCTGCTTTTCTCACTTTTGTTTGCGATGCTCCGCGGCCGCACCGTCGCCGGCGTAGAGTATCCAGTTTTCATTCTGATCGGAATGGCACCATTTCTGCTGTATCGCAACACAGCTACGCGTCTCATGGATAGCCTCCGTGAAAACCGATCTTTGTTCGGCTACAAACAAATCAAACCGCTAGACACCTATATCGCTCGTGTTCTCGTCGAGACATGCATCGCCGCTACGGTGTACGCAATTCTAGTATTTGGCTTTGCATGGTTTGGCTTTGACATGTCGGTACATAGCCCTCTTCAATGGGTCGTAACATTGCTCATAGGACTACTGTTCGCCTTTGGATTGGGAATGCTTTTAGCACTAATCACTCATGCCATGCCTAGCCTAAAAGTAATTATTCGCATGGCATTTTTCCCACTTTATTTCATTTCAGGGGTACTAATCCCTGCAAGCTATCTTCCTCAAGCGATGATGCCAGTTCTGTTGCTTAATCCATTCTTGCACATTCTTGAACTCATCCGCGCCCAAGTACTACCACACTACATTCCGGTAGATGGCGTCTCCGAGTCATATGTCATTACATTCACCTTGGTATTACTGTTCCTGTCTTTGGGCGCCTATCGCGCCCGCAGGATGCACCTGATTTCCACTAAAAACGGTTAAGTACAGGCCAAACGTGTTCGAGCTAAGAAACGTAACCAAGTCGTATCTCACACCGAAAGGACGTAGGTTCGTCTTCCGCAACCTTTCGCTGGCTATTCCGCCTGGAAAAAATATTGGCCTGATTGGTCGAAACGGTGCAGGCAAGTCGACCTTGATGAACTTGCTTGGCGGAGCCGATGTGCCTGACTCAGGCATTATCGCTACCGACCGAAGCATTTCCTGGCCCGTAGGTCTAACTGGGGGATTTCAAGGCAGTATGACCGGCCGCGATAACATTAAATTCGTGTGCCGTGTCTATGGCGCAACTGGCGAAGCCATGCGCGAAAAAGTCCGTTATGTTCAAGAGTTCGCCGAGATCGGAGATTGGATTGACGAACCAATCAAGACATATTCATCAGGTATGCGTTCGCGTGTCGCCTTCGGACTGAGCATGGCATTCAATTTTGATTATTATCTTATCGACGAAGTAATGTCAGTAGGCGATGCGCAATTCCGAAAGAAGTGCACAGATGTCTTTCAAGAAAAAATGCAAAAATCTAACATCGTGCTTGTCTCTCATAACATGCCAGAAATTAGAAAACTTTGCGACATCGTACTTCTCGTCAGAGGCGGCGAAATACAAATTTTTGATGACGTTGAGGAAGGCATAAAGGCCTACAACACCTAATCAATTGATTTCAACCAAAATTAAGTAGCACAGTTTGAATTCAAGGATGCATCTAAATATGAGCAGTACTGGTAAGAAGAAGCACTGGGGCCTGGCGATTGCCATGGTGGCTCTACCAATGATCCTTGCAGCAGTCTATTACGGCGCATTTGCCATCGACCGCTTCGTTAGCTCTGCACAAGTGGTCGTCCGCCAAGACGGAAGCAATCAAGGCGCTCAGGTCCCAGGCCTAGCAACTCTACTTACCGGTACAAACCCGGCCTCGCGAGAAGAAACACTTTATCTGAGGGAGTACATTACTTCCATGGATATGATGCTACTTTTGGAGCAACGCGTTCAATGGATTGAGCAGTACTCAGCTCAGAGCGGTGATGTGTTTTTCTGGCTCGATAAAAACGCCCCACAGGAAGACCTGCTTAAGTATTTCCAGCGAATGGTATCAGCCCACTACGACGAAACTACAGGCTTGCTGCGCGTAGAAGTACAAGCATTCACTCCCGAACTATCAGAAAAAATGCTCCGCGTTATACTTCAAGCCAGCGAACACTTTGTAAACGAAGTCAGCCACAACATTGCAAGAGAGCAGATGAAGTTTGCACAAGGCGAGCTCGAAACAGCCAGAACCAACTACTCCACGCGCAAAACTCAGCTTCTAAACTTCCAAAACGAGAACAAGGTATTGGACGGCGGCAACACGGCTCAAAACCGTGCAACGATCATTGCTGACCTGGAGAGCCAGTACACCAAAGAGCAAGCCGCGCTCACCGAGATGTCCTTTAAATTGCGAAGCGATGCACCACAAGTGCGCCAGCAAAAGCAAAAAGTTGAGGCGATTACGCAGCAACTGGCGAAAGAAAAGCGCTTGTTGGTATCGTCTCCGCAAGGATCTCAATTGAACGTTGTCGCGTCCCGCTACCAACAGCTCACTCTAGATGCAGGTATTGCCGAAGAGACTTATAAAACTGCGGTCGCCGCTCTCGACAACGCGAGGATTGAAGCGAGCAAAAAAATTCGCACCTTGGTGACCGTAGTTAGTCCTAATGCACCACAGCTCGCCCTGTATCCAGAGCGGCTATATAACCTTGCCACGATTTTGCTTGGACTGCTGATGCTTTACGGTACCACCCGCTTCATTCTGGCTTCGATCGAGGATCATCGTGATTAAATCCCTGGCTGTTCCCAAGACGTTAAACTTGAAGCTAGCAGCTCTCGCGCTGGCGACCATCGGGCTGGCAGGTTGTGGCGGCACGTTGTCTGGCGCGGGTCCGTACAAGGGCACAATTGAAAGTAAAAATGAGGCCTACAATCTCGTTGATATCAATGCCAGTACTATCGCCCCGTTCATGACAGGTGCCCCTCGCCCTGCCCTAGCTAATATTACTAAGCCTCAATCAGCCGAAGTACGCCTAGCCGCTGGTGATACGCTAAACGTGCTAATCGCCGACACCGCTCCCGAAGGATCTGCGGTTTTTGCGCCCCTCGCTACTGGCGGCACTCAACTGAAGTCACGTATCGATGCACAAGGTATGCTCTCCCTGCCGTATGTGGGTCGCCAATTTGTAGCTGGCATGACGCTGAATCAAGTTGAAAATATGATTCGACGCCAACTAAAGGGAATTACGACTGACGTACAAACACATGTAGAGCTGGTCGGCGATTTGTCCGGCTCGGTGTTAGTAGCAGGCGCCGTCAAAACTCCAGGCCGGTTTAGCACTCTGCAGGGCCCTCTTACCCTTCTGGATGCAGTGAATCAGGCCGGCGGCCCAGTGATGGAACCACACCTTGTCAATGTCACAGTTCGTACAGGCAGCGAAGTACTTCAGTTCAATTACGAAGACGTTCTCGCTGGAAACAACATGGTCTTACGCCCGAACTCAGAGGTCGTGCTAGATCGCGCCCGCCAACGATTTGTTGCAATGGGTGCAGTAACTGAGCCAGGCCTAAAAGACTTACCAAGCCAAAACACAAGCTTGTTAGATGCACTAGGAAGCGTTGGCGGACTGCGGGAAGCTAATGCAAACCCAGAGGGAGTGTTTGTCTTCCGCATGGGTAACGGTAAAAATGTTAAACCAACAGTTCTGCGCCTCAACATGCGTGACCCGGCAGCAATATTCTATGCCCGACAAATTGCCGTTAAACCTGACGACACGATTTATGTAACTAACGCAGCGGTATACGAATGGCAGAAAGTCATATCTCCTATCGTACAAACGATGCTATTGGGCCGGGCCACCGGCGCTTATAAATAACTCACACTGATCAAAGGATAGGGAAATTACATGATCCCGGTAATACTTTCGGGCGGCTCGGGTTCCAGACTATGGCCGCTATCACGCGCCCTTCACCCGAAGCAGTTTCTGAATATAAACGCAGACCAGTCACTCTTTCAGACAACTCTGACACGGCTGGCGAAAGTTATTGATGACCCCATTTCCCCAATAGTCGTCAGCAACGAAGATCACCGCTTTCTCGTTGCAGAACAGTGCAGGTCGCTGGGCATTAAGCCCAGCGCAATCCTACTAGAATCTGTAGGCCGCAATACTGCCCCAGCAATTGCCGCTGCAACTCTGACAGCCATCAACATAGGGCGCGATGAGTTACTACTAGTACTACCTGCCGATCATGTTATCCATGACCTCTCCGCACTGAAATCCGCTATAGAAATTGGTATTCCCGAAGCAGAAAAAGGCGACATTGTCACCTTCGGAATCATTCCAAGCAAGCCTGAAACAGGCTATGGTTATATTAAAGTAAGTGAAGTTGGGGCGCACGCACAGGCAGCAGTAGCCTTCGTTGAAAAGCCAAACCTTGACACCGCCAGGAAATATTTGGAAGACGGGCGCTACTATTGGAACAGCGGAATGTTCCTATTTAAAGCTAGCGCAATGTTAAAAGAGCTTCAGACCTACGCACCAGAGGTTCTGTCTGCAGTGGAAATGGCATTAAACGGAGTCTCAACAGATCTTGACTTTCAGCGTTTAAGCCCTGACGCCTTTGCCAAGGCCCCAGACATCTCTATTGACTATGCCGTTATGGAGCGCTCATCCAAGGTTACCGTTGTACCCCTCGATGCCGGGTGGAACGATGTTGGGTCGTGGTCAGCCGTCTGGGAAATTGCCGAGAAAGATCAAAGCGGGAATGCTAGCCGAGGCGACGTACTGATAGAGAATACAAGCAACACATACATTCATGCCGAGCACAGGCTCGTATCGGTAGTTGGCCTCAAGGATGTGATTGTTGTTGAGACAGCTGACGCGGTAATGGTCGCGGCAAAAGATAAAGCGCAAGATGTAAAAAACATTGTCGATAGACTTAAGAAGAATTATCGACCAGAAGCAACCAGCCATCGAAAAGTGTATAGACCCTGGGGTGCTTACGATTCCATTGACTATGGCGATAGATACCAAGTCAAACGCATCACTGTAGCTCCCGGACAGAAGCTATCTGTGCAGATGCATCACCATAGAGCGGAGCACTGGATTGTAGTTACTGGCACAGCAAAGGTCACAATCGGCGGCGAAGATATCTTACTTACAGAGAATCAGTCAACATATATACCTGTAGGCATCGTTCACGCTCTGGAAAACCCAGGAAAGATTCCGCTTGAAATGATTGAGGTTCAATCAGGTTCCTATCTAGGCGAAGATGATATCGTGCGATTTTCCGACAGGTATGGTCGTGTAAATACGTCCGAGACGGTTGCGCCTTAACTTATCCAGAAATGCCATCCACGGATGGCATTACATCTTGCGGGCCTGTGCGCGCAAAGCATTCTGTCCATTAGAGTACTCATGAAAATACTTATCCAGTGCGGCGATCATTTCGAGAACCAAAACAGGATCATGACTCTGGCGTCGACCCTACGAGATTTAGGGTGCAAGCCAATTGTTCTGCTGTATTCGAACAAAAAAGGTCGTTACTTTGAGAACGAAGGCATAGAAACGATTGCTTTCGAAGACCACATTCCTAACAGCCCTGTTCCAGTTGGAACTAAAATTGAAAGTCTTTTGGAAGAAGGCATCACCTACAACGATGTTATGCAGCCGGAGCAACGTCGACGCCCCCGCATAGGTTGGCCTGGTCAGCGAGTGAGGACGATTAATGACATTTACCGTCACTACACCGCACTAAATTCTATAATTGACTCCTGCCAGCCTGAAAAAATTGTTGTGTGGAATGGATTTACAGGCTACGTAGCCAATATCCTGCGCCTAATAACTGCAAACAGAAAGATTCCTAGCGCCTTTCTCGAGCGTGGCCTACTGAAAAACTCGCTATTCATAGATCGGCAAGGTGTGAACGGCGCTTCTTCGCTAAATGATCTTAACGCAGAAAAACTCGACCAGATCTCGTTACCAGAGCCAGAGTACAATAATACTGTACAACTTTTCAATGTGGCACCGGAACACCCTGAACCTGCGACTAAGTCAGCACAGAATATTTTCTTCCCACTGCAGGTACAGCTAGACACTAACATCATTATGTACAGTTCGTACAGGTCGATGCGCGAAGCCTTTTTTGAAATTTACGATGCCTTAAATAAACACAATACTAGCTTCTTAGTGCGGCCACATCCTGAAGAACTACCAGAGACAGCACCAAACATTCCTCGTTATAAAAATATCCGCGTTTCCACGGAACAATCTCTTGACTACTGGCTCAACTGGTCAGACGTAGTAGTTACTATTAACAGCACCGTAGGCCTGGAAGCGCTGATCAAAGGAAAGAAAGTAATATCCCTTGGCGGGTCGATTTATTCCTCGGCAGGACTGACTTCGACTTTATCGTCAGACTTGGGGCTAAGCGCCAAAGCTATACGGGAAAGACTAATCAAGTACTTGGCGTATTTGACTCATTCTAACCTACTGCTTGAAAAAGGAACATCTAACCACCTTGCCATCGCAAAGCAGTTAGATCTATCAGCGGATGATTACAACCCAGAAATCAAAAAGCATACCCCTATGCAATTGCTCGATAGCGCAGTTATTGAGCTAGATATCCCACTCAATACAACACTTGATCTTACTTACAGAAAGAACAAAGTTAAAATTGATTATGCATGGATCGAATCAATTGCCAAAGCACACGTCTCGGCAAAAAAATACTCTATAATCCCTTATCGTTCATCGGAAAGCCGCACCGCCGCCATAAAAATCGTCAACGAAGGGAAATCCGCCAAGCCGGACCCACGATTTATTAAAACCATTGACATTTACGGAAATCTCGTACGGTAATCAGCAATGAAAAAAATCGCTATATTCGCCACTTCCGCCACAACCGTACAGATCGAGACTGTAAATAAACTTGCGGCGAGCGAGCCTAACAATATTTATTTTGTTCAGGGAACTAAGATTAAAGGTGATAACTTAACACAAGTTACCGAAAACGATAAGTTCCTGAATATATGTGGTGACGCCGACGACTTAATCGTCCTCGGTAACATTGACTTCAAAATTGAAGAAAAAATGCTTAATAGTTTTTATTCTCACCGACTGGGCAATGTATGGCACATGCTTCCAGATGGTGAGATGAAACGATATCGTCAAAACCCACGACGCAAAGCCTCCGTCCTCTTAATTTTTCCAGGCCCTATTTTACCTCTAACACTTGGCTCACACCAACGCGCCTTCAACTTAATTTTCAACATGAGCAAACAGGGCGTTGCTGTAGACCTGTTAATCACCGCACCAACCAATACACCACAAACACGATACAAAACCGCCCTAGAAACATTCTGCAATAATGTCTATTTCTATAAAAACAACAAGAAAAAGCCCTCGAAATTTCAACAATATAAAAGAACAATTGAAATTAGAGCTCGAAAGGCTCTTGGAAAATCCGCTGATTTGCCGGATCTTTTTTCCGAGCGAGCTGAATTTAGGCCAACTGAGTCCTGTAAGCGCTGGGCTAATTCGCTACATGTTGCCAACCGCTATAAATCAATCATCGTATCATATGCATGGATGATGGACTCAGTAAAATACATAAAGCATGATCGCGATAATTTCAAACTTATCTGCGACACTCATGACGTTCAATTTACCCGAAACCAACAGATTCTTGACCGCAGCGAGCGACTGTTCTTTAACGCCAACAACGAAAAACGTCGAGAACTAAGAAAGCTAAAAATTTGTGATTCCGTACTTGCCATCTCCACTTCGGATGAACAAATTCTGAGCGAGACATTACCGAAGTCTGTCAATGTAATCAAAGCATCATCTGGCTTTGATTACGCGCTTTCACCTATAAGAAGACGAGCGCCAGGCAAGCCATTAGCGTTTGGATTCATTGGGGGGCAAATGTCCGCGAATGTAAAATCCTTGATTCACATCTTGGATGAGTGGTGGCCTGCAATTAAACAACACTCCCCCGACAGCAAACTCTACATCGCAGGATCTGTGAGCAATGCGCCAGCAATATTGCCAAAGACATTTTACGATGCAAATATTGAATCGCTGGGGTTTGTAGATAATATTAGCGAATTCTACGACAAAATTGATGTATCCTTGAATCCAGTGATCGTGCAGGGCGGACTAAACTTTAAAAGTGTCGAAGCGGTATTTGCCGGAAAGCATCTCTTCACCAACCCTCTTGGCCAAGAGTGCTTGGGATCAGACTTCCCTTCGACAATAATAAAGAGCGAGTCTGACATTAAGAAATTCTTGAAAAGCTTTGAGTTTGACATAAAAAAAGACACGGGCGCCCGCACCCACAACCAAAATAAAGCCAAGAATCTGTTTTCGAACAAATCTGTGTACCGCGAACTTTTCAACTACTTTGCAATGCAGCACTGACAGTCTAACTGGAGAATTTTCTTATGATCAAAATTAATCAAACCATCCAATGTTCGAATTCGTCTCCTTTCGTTCTTTTCGGTGGCATCAATGTACTAGAATCCGAAGAACTTGCTCGCACTGCCTGCGCGGAATACGTGCGCGTGACCGAAAAGCTAGGAATTCCTTACGTTTTTAAGGCTAGCTTCGACAAAGCTAATCGCTCCTCCATTCACTCATATCGCGGCCCAGGCTTGGAGGAAGGCCTGCGAATCTTTGAAAAAATCAAGGCTGAGTTCGGCGTCCCGATTATCACCGATGTGCACGAAATTTATCAAGCAAGTGCAGTTGCCGAAGTCGCTGATGTACTCCAACTACCTGCATTCCTAGCACGCCAAACTGACTTGGTCGTTGCACTAGCCAAGACTGGAAAGCCAGTTAATATCAAAAAGCCTCAATTTCTTAGCCCTTCACAAATGCAAAATATCGTTCACAAGTTTAAGGAGGCAGGTAACGATCAGTTGATCTTGTGCGATCGCGGCTCCTGCATGGGGTACGATAATTTAGTTGTAGACATGCTTGGCTTTGGTGTGATGAAGCGAACCTGCGACGATCTCCCTATCATCTTTGACGTGACTCACGCCCTCCAGAATCGCGATCCATCTGGCGCCGCCTCCGGTGGTCGTCGCGAACAAGTTGTAGATCTTGCCCGAGCGGGAATGGGAGTTGGTTTGGCCGGTCTCTTTCTAGAGGCCCACCCAAACCCAGATCTTGCTAAGTGTGATGGTCCAAGTGCGCTGCCACTAGACAAACTGGAGCCGTTCTTGGCGCAAATCAAAGCGCTGGACGACTTGATCAAGTCGTTCCCTCAGCTAAATATTTCGTGAGAAAGACCTGATTAACGAGGATGGTACACATGGCAGTTTCTGAAGAGCGGGTCGCAATCGTCATACCTGCACGCTACGGTTCGACTCGCTTGCCAGGTAAACCGCTTGCTGAAATAGCTGGCAAACCCATGGTGCAGCACGTCTACGAACGGGCGCTTCAAGTCAGTAATGCGCATGTTGTAATCATTGCTACCGATGACGAACGAATTGCCGATGCTGTGCGCGCATTTGGTGGTGAATGCATCATGACATCACCTGATCATCCATCAGGTACAGATCGACTAGCTGAAGTCATGACTCAAATAGATGCAGATATATTTATAAATCTTCAGGGTGATGAGCCTTTAGTACGACCAGGCGATATCGAGCAACTTGCGAGAGGCATGCTGGCCGATGATAATGTCAGCATAGGAACCTTATGCCATTCAATAGACGCGCACGAAGCAAACAACCCTAACACAGTTAAGGTAGTGCTAGCTGAAAACGGCAATGCATTATATTTTAGTAGATCGCCAATCCCCTACGCTCGAGATAGTGAAGCGGCGACCTATCTTAAACATATCGGTGTTTACGCATACCGTCGGAAGATACTTGGTGAATACAGTCGCCTACCTCAACCGATGATTGAACATGCTGAAAAGCTGGAGCAATTGCGCTTAATGGCTAGCGGCTACTGCATACGAGCTTTCAAAATAGAACCAACCAGCCCCGGCGTAGATACTCCTGAGTGCCTCGAAAAGGTGCGCGCATTGATGGCCGGATTGACACCCTCGCCAAAACCGGCTCTTTCTGACGTTAGGTTAGTTATAACAGATGTCGATGGCGTATTAACTGACGGCGGGATTTACTACGACGCTACCGGAGAATGCTTTAAACGCTTTCATGTGCGAGATGGCATGGGCATGCGACTCCTCGAAGAAAATGGCGTGAGAGTGGCAGTACTTTCTGGGCGAGATTCTGCTGCTCTTCGAAAAAGGGTTGCAGATCTAGGAGTGTCGCTATTCCAATTCGGCGTAAAAGACAAGCTAACCGCTTGCAATAAGCTAATGTCAGAAGCAGGTGTTACAGCGAACCAAACAGCATGTATTGGTGATGACTGCATCGATTTACCAGCATTCGAGGCCTGCGGAATTTCATTTGCGGTGGCGGATGCACCAGTTTATGTCAAAGCTGCAGCGAACTACACCCTTACTTCTTCAGGGGGCTCCGGTGCATTTCGTGAGGTTGCTGACTCGATACTTTTCGCACAGGGTAAAGGCGGCGTTTTAAGCTCCGCTTTAGACTACGCAAAAGTTATGCACAGGATGGCACAATAATGAGCCTAAAACAAAAAAACCCAACCATCTAGGAATTCTAAACATGCCGATAAAAATCTTAGACAACGGGTCGGGCAATATCTTTGACATCCCTGACGATGCTAAAGGCAACATCCAAATTTATGTAAATGGAAACAACAACTACGTCAAGATAACTAATCTTCGCCGTGTCGACTCCCTCAAAATCACTATTGATGGTGATCATGGAGGATTTGACATGGATCCTTTCCGAATTGGAAATTTATCTATCGGAATTAAAAACGGTAGCACGATCAAGATTGGAAAAGGGACTAGCATTGAAGGAGCCTACATACTAGCCGATCATGCTACAAATGTATCAATCGGAGAGGACTGCATGCTCTCATACAATGTGCAGATCCGGACAACTGACGCTCATGGGATCTATAGCGTTGAGACTGGCGAGCGCATGAACCCAGCCAACAGCATCTCAATTGCTGATCACGTATGGATAGGACAAGCAGCGCTAATCAGTAAAGGAACGAGAATATCAAGAAACTCCGTTGTCGGAGCTTCATCCTTCATCCAAGGCAAAGAATTCCCCCCATCATGCATTGTTGCTGGCTCGCCCGCCAAACTCGTACGCGAGGGGATCATATGGGATCGAAGAGAGGCCGAGAGGGTAGAATTCGATGATGACAGCATGGATCCTTTGTTTGAGCGCTGGTGGGCAGCAGCCCAGGAAGATAGAACTAGCTAAGCCAAGCAATAACTCTAGCAAATTCATCAGCAAGCGCTAAAAACTTACCTCCTACCGTAGAAGTGACCGACGACTGCTCAATCGGTCACTTCAACAGCAAGTCAATCTAATGATTTTCACCAAACTCGATTACGACCTAGCTACTAGCCCCCATTTTTCTACAATTACTTGCTCAAGCCGCACCAGATCAATTTCAATATGTTTTTGATATGGAATAAAATCACCGGAACTCTCACAAGCCAAGATATCGTAGCGTTCAGCGTTGGACAAAAGCCCCAACGACCAAAACACCTGCGTGTAGGCATCTTTTGCCTGCATCTCTAGGAAACAAGCACCAGGCTGCGCATGTATCACATTTGCCAAGCCAGCACCATGGGGAGCCACTACAAATCTCGCGAATTTAAACACACTTGCTTGCTGCTTGAGAGTAAGATCGCCCAACCTTACAATCGAAAAGTCATACTTTTCAAGTAAAGAAATTAAGGCGTCTTCATTCAAAATCTGGCGATTACCTTTAATCGCATCCTTTCTAGAAATGTATACTCGTTCACCGACGCCGAATACTTTCTCATCCGTAGAAAGAAGATTTTTAAGCCAGTTAACATGCCCCAAAGAATGAATTGGATTTGAAAACAAGGTCGGCACAATGGCATCTTCAATCAGAACAGGCTCATTGCTCTGAACAAAATGACAGTTTTTCCCACCGCTCACGCCCAGCTTGAATAGTGTTTCCCACTGGAAGCGCTCGATCGGCCCATTAAGCACTAAACTTTTTACTTCTGGCCAATACCCGGAACCTGTCAACGCAGTAAACTTTGACAACCAATTAAACAGCCAATGATAAAAGTTCTGCTGCCCACCAATCACTGCAGCTGGCTCACTTATAACGCTCGCACATTTCCCACCAAGTTCAAACGCACCTTTCGATACTTTTTCCGCCATCGTATTACTATGCTCATCGAGCATTGTATCACGCAGGATCCATCCCTCTTCAGTCACAACCAGCCCATGCGACTTGTAAAAACGAACGTTTTTCAGGCGCGCCACTGTTAGCGATCCATGCGAAAACGATGATGAGAACCGCGCCCCATATTTCTCAACCAGTGACTGAGCACTTGGAATTTTTATTTCCTCAAAGCTAGCGCCTTTGAGAATTGCATATTCTTTAACCGTCAAAACCCGCACATCAGCCCCCACACTTGACTCAAAAAGAAATAGAATATACATTCTTTACCAGAAATACAAATGCACCGGCCATGCTAAATACTTAAAAATCATTCAAGATTTTAACAGCATCCGACCAATACATTTCAACCATAGCAATGAATCATGATGATCAAAAAATGCCTATTCCCCGCCGCTGGCTATGGAACCCGCTTCCTACCAGCCACCAAAGCCATGCCCAAGGAAATGCTGCCTGTGGTCAACAAGCCACTGATCCAGTATGGCGTTGAAGAAGCATTGGATGCGGGTCTGAGCGAAATTTCCATCGTCACCGGTCGTGGCAAGCGCGCCCTGGAAGACCACTTCGACATCAGCTACGAGCTGGAAAACCAGATCAAGGGCACCGACAAGGAAAAATACCTGGTCGGTATCCGTCGCCTGCTCGACGAGTGCTCGTTCTCCTACACCCGCCAGACCGAAATGAAAGGCCTGGGCCACGCCATCCTCACCGGCCGCCCGCTGATCGGCGACGAGCCGTTTGCCGTTGTCCTGGCGGACGACCTGTGTGTCAACCTCGACGGTGACGGCGTGCTGGCGCAGATGGTCGAGCTGTACAAGCGCTATCGCTGCTCGATCGTCGCCATCCAGGAAGTCGACCCGCAGGAAACCAACAAGTACGGCGTAATCGCCGGCGACATGATCCGTGACGACATTTTCCGCGTCACCAACATGGTCGAGAAGCCGAAGCCTGAAGACGCCCCGTCGAACCTGGCGATCATCGGTCGTTACATCCTGACCCCGGACATCTTCACCAAGATTGAACAGACCGAGCCGGGCAAAGGTGGCGAGATCCAAATTACCGACGCGCTGATGAAGCAAGCAGCCGAAGGCAACGTGATCGCCTACAAGTTCAAGGGCAAGCGTTTCGACTGCGGTGGCGCCGAAGGCTACATCGACGCGACCAACTTCTGCTTCGAAAACTATTACCAAACAGGTAAAGCTTATTAACTGGAAAACGGGGATCAATTCCCCGTTTTTTTTAACGCACCGATAAAATATAAATCAATCAAATATCTCAACAACCCCAACCACTACTCCGCCAGCATCCGTTACTGCTAACGCACGGATTTTATTATCAAGCATGTAAGCTTCGGCCTCCGAGAGCTGAGAGTCCTCTTGAATAGTATGAGGGCTGCCAGTCATAAACTGATCAACAGTGGCCTGAACAATACTTTCATCATCCAGTAACGCCCGGCGCAAATCGCCATCGGTAACAATGCCCACCAGCTTCTCATTATCCATCACCACGGCCATGCCCAAGCGGCTGCGTGTCATAACTAGCAAACAATCATGAAAGCTAGTAGCGGGGGAGACCACCGGAGCCGGCGAATGCATGACGTCACAAACACGAGTCAACAGTTTGCGCCCCAGGCTACCACCGGGGTGATAACGTGCGAAGTCCATCGGCTTGAACTGGATAGCTTCAATCAGAGCTACCGCCAACGCGTCCCCCATGGCCATGGTCGCAAGGGTCGAGGTGGTAGGCGCCAAATTGTTCGGACAGACTTCACGCTCAACCGAAATATCGAGCCAGATGTCTGCGTGCTTGGCCAAAGTAGACTTTCCGTTCCCTGTCATTGCAATGATCTTATTACCGAACGACTTTAGGCTCGGAATCAGCTTGATCAGCTCTTCGGTCTCACCGCTGTAGCTGATGAGGATCAGCACATCGATCGGCTTAAGCATGCCCAGATCACCGTGGAAAGCTTCAGCTGGGTGCAGGAAGAAGCTGGGGGTACCTGTGGAGGCGAAAGTAGCGACCATTTTCTGGCCTATCAGCCCGGACTTACCCATGCCACAGACCACTGTGCGGCCTTTGCAACCGAGGATCAGTTCAACGGCGCTCTGGAACTCGCCGTCCAAGCGATCAGCCAGTTGATTAACGGCTTGGGCCTGAGCAATAAGGGCTTCTTTGGCGATGCTGAGGTGATTCATTTTCGTCCCTGACGACAGCTAAATATATGCGAAGCCGCGAATGGTAAGGTTTTTGTAGCAGCAAGCAAAGCGTGGCGAAGCGCATTGGACGACAATCTGACTGATGGAGGCCGAGCAAAGCCTCAGACTGATCGCTTGACAGCGCTACGCTCACACGACTTTAGACGTTGCAGTGACGGCGACGGGGCATGGTTGCCCCCCGACAGCGAGCTCAGCTTCTCAATTGCTGATAAGGTCATCGATTTTGTCTGCAGGAAGAATCCTACTCAATCAATAGAGACTCACCCTACCGCCCCTTGATATAGGCTCATCTACGCGCCATTGGCTTCCGGGCCCTGCCGTGAAGCCGAATCTGCCGTCTTGACCTAACTGGCGGGCCAATGAGGATTAAGTTTGAGTAGGTGATGATGGCGCATACAGAAGCCCAGTCCTACACCACCAGCAGTACGGAAGAAGCTTTCTCTCTCAGTACTCCCTCCCTCATCGACACCTACAAATCAAGGGATTACTGTGAATTTTTCATTGTGCACAACGCTCTGTTACAGCAGCATAGCCTTCCTTGACAGCGTGAAATTGGACGTATGGCATTGCCAGCATGGATGTTATGAACCCTCCTGAAAGCCAGCATCTGCCTAGCAAGACACTGTACCGCTGGCAGCGCACCACTATCGAAGACCACTTGAGAGCTTTGAGGCCCCATTGGTGCGACATGCCGCTAGAGATCACCACCGAGGTGCTGGGCGGGAATGCCTCATTCGTAAATTACGTACGCCACCATCGCTTCCTGGACCCGTGCACGGGGCAACCTGTGGAGGTGGTGGAAAAATCGATTCGCAAGGTAGCGCTCATCGGTAGCCAAGAGGCGCGCTTTCATCGCGCTGACGGGATACTGACGGGCAGCACGCACTTCAACTATCCCTCCTGTCTGGGCGTGATCGAGACGCCTTGCGAAAGCTTGATCTTCACCGAGTTCGTTCGCGGCAAGCCGCCTCGCATGCACAGGATTGGAAGGCAATTGGCACTAGGCATCACCGAGATCGAGGCGCTCAGCCATGACTACTTGCAAGCACAGCCGCTCAGAAAAGCCCCTCTGCTATGGAGTATGGATTTCTTCAGGCCATGGTTCCTTCTGCGCCCACGGTTCAACTTTTCCCGCTGCTTGCCGACACTTGTACAACTCGGACTCGAAGACGATCGCTTTGCCGGCCTCGCTGAGCGCTTCAAGGCTTTCGTGCCTTTGACTCGAAGGATGGCAGCCGAAGCCCGGCGTAGTCCACACTGCATCAGCCATATGGATTACCTGCAGAAGAACCTTTTCATGGATAAGGGACAACTGCACCTGATCGATTGGAGCGAGGTCAAGGTTGGGCGGGTTGGTTTTGATGGCGGGGCCTACCTGGGCAGTTTGTTCCGCCGCAAAGACATGAAGGTGTTCCTGGCGGCGCAAACTGAGTTCATCGAGACCTATCGCACCGCGCTGCCGGAGCGATTTGACATTGACCAGGCGCTGGGGAACCTACGCTATGTGTTTCTACTCACAGCGCTGTTCCACTGCCTGCGCCCAGAGACAGTCGCGGAATATCGGGAGCGCGACCGGATGCCGTTGCTGCTGGAAAAATACACCTATTTGCTGGGGTTGCTGGATCGGAAATAGATGGGATTTTACATCTAGGAGCCAAGAATCTTCGCGGGCAAGCCCGCTCCTACACCAAGGCGCGTGACGCATGCGATTTCAGGGAGTTTGCCGGGATTAGATATCAATTTGATGGCATAGATCAGCATTTGCACAGATCGTCTAATTTCTTTTCGTGAATTTTGCCCAACGGCGCGCCTACAAAAGTGAATTTGTATTAAGATTCGCCGTCTTTTATTTCGATCGGACCCGCAGGGCTATTGGCCCCTGCCGCCCCTTTGCTGAATGGATGCCGCTCCTCGTTTATGGACGACGCTTCGCCCCGCCCTCGCTTGCTGGTCCTGTCAAAAGGAGCCCAGCGGATCAGTACGTTGCCTGCATTGCTGCCCGAATTCGCGCTGCAAAACGGTGCCGTGCGCGATGTCGAGCTCGCTGACTGGGTAATGGCCTGGGGCCGCAAGCCAAGCGCTATCAAGGCTATGGCCGAGGCGCTGAAGGCTGGCAAACCCGTCCTCACCCTGGAAGACGGCTTCATCCGCTCGGTAGGCCTGGGCGCCGACGAGCCGCCCCTGTCACTGATCGTCGATGACGTCGGCGTGTACTACGACGCCTCCCAGCCATCCCGCCTCGAACAGCTGATCGCCACCCCCCTCGACACCGAGCAAACCCAACGTGTCCTGGCGCTGCGCAGCCTGTGGCAGCAACAACGGGTGTCGAAATACAACGACGCACGCATCGAGCTGCCAGCATTGCCGGCGGACTGCGTGCTGGTGGCCGACCAGACCTGTGGCGATGCCTCGTTGCAAGGCGCAAGCGCCGATGACTTCCGGGCCATGCTGGATGCGGCGTTGGCGCGCTACCCGCACAGCACCATCGTGCTCAAGGTGCACCCCGACGTGGTGGCCGGGCGCAAGTCCGGGCACTTCGACCTGGCGGCGCTGGCCAGCAACCCGCGCGTGCGCGTGCTGGCACGCAATATTCACCCGGCCGACCTGCTGCCGCGCATGCGTGCGGTGTTCGTGATGACGTCGCAACTGGGCTTCGACGCCCTGCTTTGGGATGTGCCGGTGCACACCTGGGGCATGCCGTTTTATGCCGGCTGGGGGCTGACCGATGACCGCTTGCCGGCGCCTTCGCGGCGCCAGCCCGTGCCTTTGGCGCAGCTGGTGCATGCCAGCCTGGTGGCTTACCCGCGCTATGTGTGCCCGGAACGTGGCGAGCCATGCACGCCAGAGGTGCTGATCAACTGGCTGGGCCTGCAACGTCGGCACCGCAGTGTGCTGCCACAGGCCGTGCAAATGCTGGGCTTCAGCCGCTGGAAAGAGCCGCTGGCCAACCTGTTTTTCAATGGCGCGGCCATTCGTTTCGTCAAGCCCGAGCAACCGCTGGCGCAAGACGTGCCGGTGGTGTCCTGGGGCTGCAAGCACGACACCGACCTCACTGCCCACCCACTGCCGGTCAACCGGGTGGAAGACGGCTTTCTGCGTTCGGTCGGCCTGGGTGCCGGCAAGGCGCGGCCGTTGTCGTGGGTGGTCGATGACCTGGGCATCTACTACGACGCCACCCGGCCTTCGCGCCTGGAGCGCATTCTGCTCGACGAGCCGTTCGACGCGCAGTTGCTGGCCCGCGCACAGGCGTTGCGCCTGGCCATTTGCGCGGCGGGGCTGACCAAGTACAACTTGCCCGGCGCCAGCTGGCAGCGCCCGGCGCATGCGCAACGGGTGATTCTGGTGCCTGGCCAGGTGGAGGGCGATGCGTCGATCCGCTTTGGTGGCAACCGCATCCGCAGCAACCTGCAGTTGCTGCGCGCGGTGCGTGAGCAAAACCCTGATGCGTGGGTGTTGTACAAGCCGCACCCCGAGGTGCTGGCCGGTACCCGCGCCCGTGGCGACGACGAAGCGCAAACCGTGCACTGGTGCGATGAAGTGATTGGCGATACGCCACTGCAGCAGTTGCTGGAAGTGGTCGACGAATTGCATGTGCTTACTTCGCAGTCGGGCTTTGAGGCCCTGCTGCGCGGTGTGCCGGTGACCACCTATGGCCAGCCGTTCTACGCCGGTTGGGGGCTGACACGTGACCTGGACCTGCAAGCACCGGTGCAGGCGCGGCGCAGCCGGCAACTCACGCTGGACCAGTTGGTGGCCGGCACGCTGCTGCTCTACCCCACCTACGTCAGCCTGGTGACCAACCGCTTTACCACTGCCGAACAAACCTTATACGAACTACAAAATTGGCACGCCTTACCGCAGCCTGGAGCTCCCTCCCGATGGCAGGACTTGAAACGACGCTTGAGCAGTTTGTTGGGCATGAAGCGCCCGACCAACTGAATGCAAGGGCGACGCGTGGTCCGCTGCTGCGTATCCCTACACACAATTTTCTGTTTCTGCAGGGTGTTAGCTCACCCTTCTTCAGCCGCCTTGCCAAGGGGCTGCGTGATATCGGCCAGCGGGTGCACAGCGTGCGCTTCAATGTCGGTGACGCCCTGTATGGCCCCGGTGGCGCGCAGCTGACCTGCCCGCACCGCCCGGAAGACATGGACGCCTGGTATTCCCAGGTGTTCAGCCAGCTGGACATCACCGACCTGGTGCTGTTTGGTGACTGCCGCCCGGTGCATCGCCCGGCGGTGGCCCTGGCGCGGCTGTCGGGCATTCGGGTGCATGTGTTCGAGGAAGGCTACTTCCGGCCCTACTGGGTGACGCTGGAGCGCGACGGGGTGAACAACAACTCGCGCCTGCCACGTGACCCGCAGTGGTACCGCGATGTAGGCAAGCACATACCGCGCTATCAGAATGGCAACCCGTTCAAGCTGTCGTTCGCCGCCCGTGCCACCCACGATGTGCTGTACCACGCTGGCGGCGCGCTGAACCGGCTGTGCTTTCCGCGGTACCGCACCCATGCACCGTTCAATGCGGCCATGGAGTACGCAGGCTTCATTCGCCAGGGCATGCGCCTGCTGCGCGCCCGTGTGCACGACGACGCGCTGGTGGCCGAAGCGGCCCGTGAGCGGCACCCCACGTTCCTGCTGCCCTTGCAGCTGGACAGCGATGCGCAAATCCGCGACCACTCGCCGTTCCAGAACATGACCCAGGTGATCGAACACGTGATCGACTCGTTCTCGCTCAACGCGCCCTTCGATGCGCGCCTGCTGGTGAAGAACCACCCGTTGACGCCGGGGCTGGTGAATTACCGCAAGGTCACCGAGCAGCTGGCGCGCAAGTATGACGTGGCCGAGCGTGTCGATTTCATGGAAAGCGGGCACATGCCCACGCTGTTGTCGCATATCACCGGTATGATCACCGTCAACAGCACTGCCGGCGCGTCAGCGATTCTGCACCACCGCCCGACCTGCACGTTGGCCGAGCCCATCTACGCCATGCCGGGGCTTACCCACCAGGGCGGGCTGGACGACTTCTGGCAGCAGCCCGAGGCACCCGACAACACATTGTTTCAACGTTTTCGCAATACAGTCATCCACACCACCCAGGTCAATGGCGGCTTCTACACCGCCTGCGGCATGGACATGGCCGTGGCCAACTGCCTGGAAGTGCTGATGGCGAAAACCTCAAGAATCGAAAAATACCTATGAGTTCGCACGCTTCACCCCGCTGCATCCTCATCACCGGCGCCACGGGCGGTATCGGCGGCGCGCTGGCGCCTGCCTATGCGGCCCCGGGCGTGACGCTGATTCTGCAAGGCCGGCGCAACGACCGCCTGGACGAAATGGCCGAGCAATGCCGCGCCCTGGGTGCCCAGGTGCTGCTCGAAGCCCTCGACGTGCGCGACTTGGATGCCCTGCGGGCGATGGTGCGGCGGGTTAGCGACGCGCATCAGCCCGACCTGGTGCTGGTGGGCGCGGGGTTGAATACGGCTGTGGGTGCCAATGGCGAACCGGAAAACTGGGACGACAGCCGCGCGTTGCTGGAAGTGAACGTGATGGCCGCCCTGGCTACCGTCGAGGCCGCCCTGCCGGCCATGCGCAGCCGTGGCAACGGGCAGATCGCGCTGTTCAGCTCGCTGGCGGGCTGGCGCGGCTTGCCGGTCACGCCTACCTACAGCGCCAGCAAGGCGGCCATCCGCGTGTATGGCGAGGCCATTCGCGACTGGCTGGCGCCGGAGGGGGTGAAGGTGAATGTGATTGTGCCGGGGTATGTGGAGTCGAAGATGTGCTTCGAAATGCCCGGGCCTAAACCGTTTTTGTGGACGGCCGAAAAAGCGGCCAGGCGTATCAAGCGCGGGCTGGCTGCGAACCAGGCGCGTATCAGTTTTCCGTTCCCGCTCAACCTGGGCACCTGGCTGCTGGGGCTTATCCCGCAGTGGCTTTCTTCGATGATCCTGCGTGGGCTGAAGTACAGTGATTGACGTTTCCTTGTTGCCGGTTGCAGTGATCGGCCTGGGCTTGACCGTGGCGGTCGAGCGCCTGCTGATCCCCCGCCCGGCCCTGCGTCGGCCGGCCGATTGCTGGCTGCTGCATGCCGGGCTGTGGTGTGTTGGGCTTGGGCTGTTGTATGCGCTGACGGCGCGGCCGTTGTTCAGTGGGGTGAACCTGCTGTTGCTGTGGCTGCTGATCGTGTTGGTGAGCAATTCCAAGTACCACTCGCTGCGCGAGCCGTTTGTGTGTGCCGACTTTGAGTACTTCAGCGATGCGGTGAAATTTCCGCGGTTGTATTTGCCGTTTTTCGGGTTTGGCAAGGCGGCGGCGCTGGCGGTGGGGTTTTTGGTGTACCTGTGGGCGGGGTTGAGCTTCGAGGTGCCGGGGGCGCGGCTTGAGGCACTGCTGCCGTTGGCGGTGGGGCTGGGGTTGTTGCGGTTGGGGCATCGGCGGGTGCAGCCGAGTTTTGATGCTGAGCGGGATGTGCGCGGCTGGGGGTTGGCGGCCAGTTTGTGGCGGTACTTCTGGGCGGCGCGGGCGCCGGTGGATCGGGCTGGGTTGGGGTCGCCGTTTGGCGGTGTGCCTGTGCCGGCCTCTTCGCGGGGCAAGCCCGCTCCTACATCGGCCAGTGGGCCGTCGCAGGGTGCCTGCGGGCAGGCTGGGGCGCTGCCAGACTTGGTCTCGGTGCAGAGCGAGTCGTTTTTCGATGTGCGCGATCTGTGGCCGGGTGTGCGCCCGCAAGTGCTCGACCAGTACGACCTGTTGGCCAGCCAGGCGCTGGCCCGGGGCAAGCTGCAGGTGGCGGCGTGGGGGGCCAACACGGTGCGTACCGAATTTGCCTACCTTACCGGCATTCCGGCCGACCGGCTGGGGGTGCACCGTTTCAACCCGTACCGCGTGCTGGCCCGCCAAGGCCTGCCGAGCATCGCCTCCAGGCTGAAGGCGCAGGGTTATCGCACCATCTGCATCCACCCGTACGACGGTGGTTTCTATGGGCGCAACAAGGTGCTGCCGGCGTTGGGCTTTGATGAGTTCATCGATGTGCGGGCGTTCAACGCGTCGCAAAAGGCCGGGCCGTTCATTGGTGACTGTGCGGTGGCGGACAAGATCCGTGAACTGCTGCAGGCGCCGGGCCGTACCCAGCCGCTGTTCATCCATGCGGTAACCATGGAGAACCACGGCCCGCTGCACCTGGAAAGCGTGGCCGCGCACGAACTGCCCGCCTGGTTCGACCGCCCGCTGCAACCGGGCATGCAGGACCTGGCGCCCTACCTGCGGCATATCGGCAATGCCGACCGCATGCTGGGCATGCTGCGCGAAACGCTGATGGCCCAGCCGAACGAGGCGCTGCTGTGCTTCTTTGGCGACCATGTGCCGATCTTGCCCGAGGTGTACCAGGTGATTGGCGCGCCAGCGGGTGACACCGACTACCTGATCTGGTCCAACCGGCGCCAGCCGGGCAGCCGTGCCCGTGCGCTGGCGGTGCAGCAGTTGTCCAGCACCTTGCTGGCCCATGCCCAGGCGCCTGCGCCGGCCCAGCACTCGCCCGCCGCCGCCGGGGTAGCCTGACAGCGTGGTGCGTATCGTACTGGGATCGGACCTGGCGCCGGAGCGCGCCGCAGACCCTGCCCTGGCCCGCTTGCTGGCCGAGGGGCGTGGGTCGCTGGCGTTTCTGATTGGCAATACCGCTTGCCGCTATCGCCTGCTGGGGGCGGCTATCCACTGGGACCGCGTGCTGCTGGCCTTCGACGGCGAGCAGGCGCTGGGCTTTGCCGCGCTCAAGCATGGCCGGCGTGGGCCGTTTGCCTTGCACTGGCGGCCGTTTGTTGAAGAGTTCGGCGTGGTGTGTGGCTGGCTGCGGTTTGCCGGGTTTTGCCTGAGCGAATGGCGTGAGTGGCGCTACCCGTTCTTGCTGTATGGGCTGCGGGTGAGCAAGGCTGCGCGCCAGCATGGCGTGGGGTCGGCGCTGGTGCAGGCGTGCTGCGCACATGCTGCAGCCTTGGGCTTTGCCCAGGTGGAGCTGGAAGTACCGCTGGCCAACGCACGGGCGCAAAGCTTGTACCTGCACAACGGCTTTGCCCTGCGCCGCAAGCGCTGGGTGCCGTTCCCGCCGGTGCGCAATATGTGGCGGGCTGTGTAGTGTTCGTCGCCACCCCCCCTGTAGGAGCGGGCTTGCCCGCGAACACCGGCAAAGCCGGTGCCATTCACCACCTACCCGAAGGTTTTTTACCGCCCGACGCCCTGGTAAACGGCACCGGCTGGGTCGGCATCATGTCGCAATGGGTGGCCTGGAAGGTCCTGCACCTGCCGCAGTTTCTCGGCCCCGAAGGCCCGCCCTTCTGGCTGTGGCGCCGCGGCCGCAAGGCGCCCAAGGGGCTCAAGGCCATTGCCGGTATCGGCTACAAGCAGTCGTCCGCCCATGCCCGGGTGCTGTGCCAGCGCTGGGGGCTGCCCTACATTGCGCTGGAGGACGGTTTTTTGCGCTCGTCCTCGCTGGGCATCGAGGGCGATACGCCGATGTCCATGGTGGTCGACCCGGTGGGCATTCACTACCTTGCCGACCGGCCTTCGCTGCTGGAAAACATCCTGCAGCAGCCCGAGGCCCTCAGCGAATACGAGCTGGGCTGCGCCCGCGAACTGATTGCCTTGATGCGCAGCACGGGCATCGGCAAGTACAACAACGCCCAGGACTTGCCCGCAGACGACCCGCTGGGCCGCGAGCGGCCGCTGGTGCTGGTGGTGGACCAGACCGCTGGGGACTATTCGATCCCCGGTGGCGGGCTGTGCGAAGCCGACTATGTGCGCATGCTGGATGAAGCCCTGGCAGAAAACCCGGGCGCCGATGTGCGCGTGCGCATTCACCCGGACTGCCTGGGCGGGCAAAAGCCCAGTTGCCTGCTGGATGCAGCGCGGGCCCGTGGGGTAACGCTGGAGGCACGGCCGGTGGCCTGGGCGTCACTGGCCCGCCGTGCCCGGCGGGTGTACGTGGGCACCAGCCAGGCCGGGCTGGAGGCGTTGATCCAGGGCGTGCCGGTGACTTGCTTCGGGCTGCCGTTCTACGCTGGCTGGGGGCTGACCGATGACCGCATGGCCATCCCCCGGCGCCAGGCCCGCCCAGACCTGGTGCAACTGGTGGCGGCGGCTTATGTACGCTACTGCCGCTATGTCGACCCGTTGACCGGCCAGCTGACCGATGCCTTGACCGTTGCCCGCCAGCTGGCCAGCAAGAAGGCCTGCGACGCGACGTTTGCCGGCCCCACCACGGTATTGGGCGTGAAGCGGCACAAGCAGCACAACATTCGGCGCTTCTTTGAAAGCCGTTGGGGGCAATTGCGCTTTGCCGTGGACGGGCCGCAACTGGTGCGCCAGGTGGCAGCCGAACAGGGCCGGCTGCTGGTGTGGGCTGCGCGTGAGCCGGCAGGGCTTGCCGAACGGGCGCGCCAGGCGGGTTTACCACTGTGGCGGGTCGAGGATGGTTTCTTGCGTTCCACCGGGCTGGGCGCCAGCAACAGCCCGGCGCTGTCGCTGGTGCTGGACCGGGGTGGCATTCATTACGACGCGCAGTCCGGCAGCGACCTGGAGCAGCTGTTGCAGCACGGTGAATTCGATGCCGCAACCTTGGCCGAAGCAGCGCGCCTGCGGGCGCAGATCGTTGCCAGCGGCGCCAGCAAGTTCAACCTGCGCAGCAGCGTGCGGCCGGCCCTGCTGGGGCAGCCGGGCCAGCGGCGGGTGCTGGTGGTGGGCCAGGTAGAGGACGATGCCTCGGCGTTGTGCAGTGGCGGCGGTGCGGGGTGCAACCTGCGCCTGCTGCAACAGGTGCGTGCGCAGTTGCCCGATGCGTGGGTTTTGTACAAGCCGCACCCCGACGTGGAAGCGGGCAAGCGCCGTGGGCAGATCGCCCCGGCACAGCTGGTGGGGCTGGCCGACCAGGTGCTGGCGGGCGTGGACATCGCCGGCCTGTATGGCCAGGTCGACGCGCTGCATACCTTAAGCTCTACTGCCGGTTTCGAAGCCTTGCTGCGCGGTGTGCCGGTTGTCACCTATGGCACGCCGTTCTATGCCGGCTGGGGCCTGACCGAGGACCACCAGCCACTGCCGCGCCGTACCCGGCGCCTGACCCTGGACCAGTTGGTAGCCGGCGCCTTGTTGCGCTATGCGCGCTATGCCGACGCCCAGCAAAACTTGCCCTGCGATGCCTGGCACGCCCTCGCCTGCCTCAGCGCGCCACACCCGGCGCGCGCGGCCCATCGGCGAGTGGCGCCGTTGCTCAACTATACCCGGACCATGCTCGGCTGCGGCCGGCCACTGGCCCCATCAAAGGACTAGAACATGCCTGTTTCGATCAAGGACATCGGCCGCTACGCGGCACTCCCCTGGCATTGCATGCAACTGGCCACCCATGCCAAGTCGTTCGAGAACAACCCGGTGCTTGGCAGTGCACGGCTCAATGCCCTGGGCCTGCATGTGCAGCGCCGCCAGTTGGCGATGGCCATGGCCGGTTACCGCCGTAACGCGCTGGCGTCGCGGCTGGATGCTGCCGAGCGCGAGCATTTTGAGCAGAACGGTTTTTTCATCCGTGAAAACGCCCTGCCTGCCGAGCAGTTCGCGGCTTTGCGTGCCGAGCTGGGCGCATTGCGCAGCACCGGTTGGGAAATGCGCCAGGGCCGTGCGGTTACCCGCCGGGTCAGCCTTGACCAGGACGTGCTGGCGGGCAACCCGGCCAGTGCGGCGTTTGTGGCCGACCGGGGTGTGCGCGACCTGATTGCGTATGCGTCGTCCAATACCGGTGGCATTACCTACCAGTTGCAGTCGATCGTGATTGACGCGGCCAATGCCGACCAGGATCCGCAAACCCGCCTGCATGCCGACACATTCCACCCTACGGCGAAGGCTTGGTTGTTTCTGGACGATGTGGCGGATGACCAGGGGCCGTTCAGTTATGTGCCGGGGTCGCACCGCCTGACGCCGGAGCGTTTGGCCTGGGAGTACCGCCAAAGCCTGGGTGCGGCGCGTTCCAGCGAGCAGATGCACCGTGAGGGTTCGTTCCGCATTGATGAGCCTGAGTTGGCCGCCCTCGGCCTGCCCCCGCCACGCCGTTTTGCCGTACCGGCCAACACCCTGGTGGTGGCGGACACCTCTGGTTTCCATGCCCGCTGCGCCAGCCACCAGGCCAGCCACCGCGTCGAGATCTATGCCAGCCTGCGGCGCAACCCGTTTATTCCGTGGCGCGGGGCGCACCTGTTTGCGTTGCCGTGGATTGCCAATCATCACATGCAGTGGGATATCCGGTTGAAGCGGTTGATGGGGTTTGGCAAGAAGAGCCATTGGCGGTTTGTGGAACAGTTGAATGCGTATGAGGCGCCGTATATTTGACCCACGGCTGGCCTGCCCGACGTAGGAGCGGGTTTACCCGCGAAAGGGCCGGGCCTGCTGGCCAATATCCCCCGGTCATTCACCGTTGAAGCCGCCACCGCATTCGCGGGTGAACCCGCTCCTACATTGATCGGTGGTGCATACACACCGGTGGTTCGGTACAGGCCGGTGGTGCACACACACCGGTGGTTCGGTACAGGCCGGTGGCGCATGCACATCGGTGGTTCGGCACAGGCCGGGGGTGCACACACATCGGTGGTTCGGCACAGGTCGGGGGGTGCACACACATTGGTGGTTCGGCACAGGCCGTTGTAGGAGCGGGTTTACCCGCGAATGGGCCGGGCCTGCTGGCCAATATCCCCCGGTCATTCACCGTCGCAGCCGCCACCGTATTCGCGGGTGAACCCGCTCCTACATTGATCGGTGGTGCATACACACCGGTGGTTCGGTACAGGCCGGTGGTGCACACACACCGGTGGTTCGGCACAGGCCGGTGGCGCATGCACATCGGTGGTTCGGCACAGGCCAGTGGCGCATGCACATCGGTGGTTCGGCACAGGCCGGTGGCGCATGCACATCGGTGGTTCGGCACAGGCCGGGGGTGCACACACATTGGTGGTTCGGCACAGGCCGTTGTAGGAGCGGGTTTACCCGCGAATGGGCCGGGCCTGCGGGCCAATATCCCCCGGTCATTCACCGTTGCAGCCGCCACCGTATTCGCGGGTGAACCCGCTCCTACATTGATCGGTGGTGCATACACACCGGTGGTTCGGTACAGGCCGGTGGTGCACACACACCG
>NZ_JBIVIF010000029.1:0-10465 GCF_044749595.1 Pseudomonas sp. NPDC089392 | reverse complement strand
AATATCCCCCGGTCATTCACCGTTGCAGCCGCCACCGTATTCGCGGGTGAACCCGCTCCTACATTGATCGGTGGTGCATACACACCGGTGGTTCGGCACAGGCCAGTGGCGCATGCACATCGGTGGTTCGGTACAGGCCGGTGGCGCATGCACATCGGTGGTTCGGTACTGGTCGGGGGGTGCACACACATTGGTGGTTCGGCACAGCCCGTTGTAGGAGCGGGTTTACCCGCGAATGGGCCAGGCCTGCTGGCCAATATCCCCCGGTCATTCACCGTCGCAGCCGCCACCGCATTCGCGGGTGAACCCGCTCCTACATTGATCGGTGGTGCATACACAGCGGTGGTTCGGCACAGGCCAGTGGCGCATGCACATCGGTGGTTCGGTACAGGCCGGTGGCGCATGCACATCGGTGGTTCGGCACAGGTCGGGGGGTGCACACACATTGGTGGTTCGGCACAGCCCGTTGTAGGAGCGGGTTTACCCGCGAATGGGCCGGGCCTGCTGGCCAATATCCCCCGGTCATTCACGGTTGCAGCCGCCATCGCATTCGCGGGTGAACCCGCTCCTACATTGGTCGGTGGTGCACATTCTGAAATGGTTGAATCGGCGCAGGCGCCATGATGGTGACTACGCTGGCTGGGGCAATCGTGCTCTCAAGGATGAACATATGCACTACGCCCATGCCCATCACCTGCGCCGCCACAGGGTTTCGCACCCCGGCAGGCTGTACATGCTGACAACCGTCACTCACCACCGCCGCCCCCTGTTCCACAACTTCAACCACGCCAGGCTGGTGGTCAACCACCTGCGTCAGGCCGACCGGGAAAACAGCTGTGTCACACTGGCCTGGGTCGTCATGCCCGACCATGTACATTGGCTGATAGAACTGAAACAGGTAACCCTGGCCACCTTGATGCGCCGCTTCAAATCCAGGTCCAGCCTTGCCTTGCGCAAGGCCGGGGTAACATGCATGCCCATCTGGCAGTCGGGCTATTGCGATCGCGCCATGCGCAAGGATGATGATCTGCTCAATGCCGCGCGGTACATCATTGCCAACCCTGTCAGGGCTGGCCTGGCACCCAATGTCGGCGACTACCCGCACTGGGATGCCATCTGGCTGTAGGCATTGCCCTCACCCCAACCGCGCCACCTCTTCCGCCACCACCGCCACGGTGTGCCGGATCTGCTCTTCCGTATGCTCGCAAGACACAAAGAACCGCACCCGCGCCGAATGCTCCGGCACCGCCGGGTACAGGATCGGCTGGGCATTGATGCCGCGCTCGAACAGGGCACTGGACAAGCGCCCGGCCTTGAACGAACTGCCGGTAATCACCGGAATAACCGCCAACCCGGTACTGGTCGCGGTGTCCAGCCCCGCTTCCTGGGCCAGGCGCAGGAACAACTCGCCACGCGCCTGCACCTGCGCCACGCGCTCGCGGTCATCCGCCAGCAGCTTCAACGCGGCCAACGCCGAGGCCGTCACCGCCGGTGGCATGCCGACACTGTACAAAAAGCCCGGCGCCAGAAACTTCAGGTGCTCGATCAACGCTGTACTGCCGGCGATATAACCACCGCAACTGGCCAGGGTCTTGCTCAGCGTCCCCATCCAGATATCAACGTCATCGCCCGCCAGGCCAAAGTGCTCGCGAATACCTTTGCCCGTCGCCCCCATCACACCCAGCGAATGGGCTTCATCCACCATCAAGAACACTTTGTGCTTGTGCTTGAGCTCGACGAACCGGGGCAACTCGGGGTAGTCGCCATCCATGCTGTAGATGCCTTCCACCACCACCAGCACCCGCTCGAAGTGCTGGCGCTGCTCACCCAGCAAACGGTCCAGCGCTTGCCAGTCGTTATGGGCAAAACTCAAGCGGCGGGCACCCGACAGCTGGATACCCTGCAACACGCTGTTGTGAATCAGCTCGTCATGCACCACCAGGTCACGTGGCCCGAACAGGTAGCCGATGGTGGTGACATTGGTGGCGTGGCCACTGACCATCACCACCGCATCGTCCACGTCATACAGGCTGGCCAGTTCGCGCTCCAGCTCGCGGTGCAGCGGGCGGTCACCGGAAACCGGGCGGCTGGCCGACACCGAGGTGCCGTAGCGGTCGATCGCGGCCTTGGCCGCTTCGGCCACGCTCGGGTGGCCGGAGTAGCCCAGGTAGTTGTAACTGGCAAAGTTGAGGTATTCGCGCTCGCCAATCTGCGTCTGGGCACCGGCTGTACCCTGGTGCAGGCGGAAGAACGGGTTGCTCAACCCCAACCGCTGCGCGCCCTGCTGAATGACGCGCAGCTGCTGGTAACCCGGGTGCTGGTCAAAACGATAGAACGCCTCGGGCACCTTCAGTGCAGCCTGCTGCGCCTGCTCCAGGGTGGAACCCTGCACGGCCCCGGCGGCGAGATGGCTGCGGCGCGCAAGGGCTTGCTGGATCAGGCGTTGCTTGGTATCGCCACCAAGGCCGGTCGGGGTTTTGGCTGTCATCTAGCGCTCTTAGTCAATCAATCGGTTGGGGGCCGTGCTGGTGTCGGCCAGGGCAGCGTTCAACTGCGCCAAGTCTTCGGCGCTATGTTCGTTGCCATGACGGGCAAGCACATTCTGCGCCAGTTGCTCTTCACTGCTGCCCCCTTCACCGCGCAGCAGCTCCAGCAGCCGCGCGGCAAGCTTGTCGATGCTGGAGCTGTCGCTCAGCTCCATCACCGGCAGGCGAATACCAAAACGCTCCTCCAGCGCCACCACCAACTCGACGCTCATCAACGAGTCCAGCCCCAGTTCCTGCAGCGGGCGCTGGGCATCCAGGCGGGCCGGCGGCAGGCGCAGAATCTCGCACACCTCGTGCTTGAGCATTTCCGCGAAGCGCTCAAGCAACTCGGCATCGTCAAGTTCCGCCAGCATGCGCTGAATATCTTCGCCGCTGCCTTCATCTTCCTGATCACCGCCATAGGCACGCGCCAGTTCGACAAAGCGCGGCGTAGTGGCGCTGGGCAGGAAGCGCGCCAGCGCCTTGAAGTCCAGCTCCAGCACGCCGTGGCCGTTGTCGCCGTCCAGCAGCATGGCCTCCAGCTGGGCCAGGGCTGCTTCGGCCCGCAGCGCCGCGCCACCCATGCGGCTTTGCAGGGCGTCCTTGATCTGGCTGTTGCGCGCCAGGAAGCCGACATCGTCGATGGCGCCCCACAGCACGGCGGTGGCCGCCTGGCCTTGGGCACGGCGGTGCCGCGCCAGGGCTTCGAGCCAGTGGTTGGCTGCCACGTAGTTGGCCTGGCCGGGGTTGCCGAACAGTGTGGTGGCCGAAGAGAACATCACGAAGAAGTCCAGCGCCAGGCCCTGGGCCAGCTCATGCAGGTACTGCGCACCCTTGGCCTTGGGCTCCAGCACGCGGCGCAGCTGGTCGCCGTCCAGGTTGCGGATCAGGCTGTCGTCGATCACCGTTGCGGCATGCACCAGGCCACGCAGTGGCCATGGGCTGGCGGCGATGCGCTCGAACACCGCGTGCAGTTGCCCACGGTCGGTGATGTCGCAGGCCACGGCCTGCACGTCGATGCCTTGGGCGTGCCACAGCGCCAACTGCGGCTGGGCTTCGGCGCTGGCCGGGCCACGACGGCCCAGCAGCACCAGGTGGCGGGCACCTTTGTCGATCAGCCACTGCGCCGTGCGCAGGCCAAAGCCGCCCAGGCCACCGGTGACCAGGTAGCTGGCATCGGCGGCAAGCTGCAGTGCTCGCGCCGGTTGGGCACGGGTGTCGACGGTTTGCTGGATGGGGTTGGCGTAGGTCACCACCACCTTGCCGATCTGCCGCGCCTGCTGCATGTAGCGGTAGGCCTCGACCACCTGGTTGGCGTCGAATTCGCGGAACGGCAGCGGGTGCAGGATGCCCTGGGCAAACAGGTCCATCATTTCGGCGAACAACCGGCGAGTGAGCGTTGGGCGCTCGCTCATCAGCTGGTCGGCATCGATACCGAAGTAGCTGATGTTGTTGCGGAACGGGCGCAGGCCGATGCGGGTGTTCTGGTAGAAGTCGCGCTTGCCCAGCTCCAGGAAGCGGCCAAACGGCTTGAGCACCTGGAAGTTGCGGTTGATGGCCTCACCGGCCAGCGAGTTGAGCACCACGTCCACACCACGCCCGCCAGTGGCCGCCAGTACCTGGTCGGCATAAGCCAGCGAACGCGAGTCGTAGACGTTGTCCACGCCCAGCAGGCGCAGGAAGTCGCGCTTCTCGTCGCTGCCGGCAGTGGCATGGATCTCCGCCCCCAGCCACTTGGCGATCTGGATGGCGGCAATGCCCACGCCACCAGCAGCGCCGTGGATCAGCACCTTCTCGCCCGGCTCCAGGCGCGCCAGGTGATGCAGCGCGTAGTACACGGTGAAGAAGGTACTTGGAATGGTCGCTGCCGCTTCGAACGACATCCCTTCGGGGATGCGTGCCACGGCGTTGGCGTTGGTCATCAGGCGGTTGGCAAAGCTGCACGGGCCAAAGCCCACCACGCGGTCGCCCGGGGCGAAATCGCCGACCACCTCGGCACCTTTGCCCTGTACCACACCGGCAAATTCAAAGCCCAGGGTGGGGCCGGAGAAGCCGTTTTCGATGGCTTCGTCCGACAACAGGCCAAGGGCGAACATCACGTCACGGAAGTTAAGGCCCGTGGCGCGCACGGCGATGTCCAGCTCGTCTGCTGCCGGCTGACGCGGCTCGCGCACTTCCCAACGCAGGTTGCGCAGCTGGCCTGGCAGGTCGAAGCCCAGGCATACCCACTGCGCTTCGCTGCCGCTGCTGCGCGGCTGGCCGGCCAGCACGCGCAGGCGCGGTACGTAACGACGGCCTTCGGCATCCAGGGCCAGCTCGGTTTCGCCGTCGGCCTGCAGCAATGCTGGCACTGCCAGCTCTACAGGTGCCGCGTGGGCCAGGTCGAGCTGGCGAATGCGGCAGGTGGGCGATTCGTTGGCCAGGGTACGGCCAAAGCCCCACAGTGCGGCGTCGGCAATGGCCGACACGTCAGCGGCGGTATCGGTGCTGTACAGGTGCTCGGCGGCGCCGCGGCTGAACAGCCAGCACTGCGGCGCAATCGCCAGCGACTCACAGGCCTGCACCAGCGCGGCAGCCTGCATGCAGCGCTCGGCCTGGCCATCCAGGCCAGCGGCGCTGTCGAAACCGGCCAGGTGCAGCACATGCTCCGGGGGCTGGGCCAGGGCGCCAAGCTGGGCCGCCAGCGCCTGGGCGTCACCCGGCAGCAGCAGGTCAACCTGCTGGCCCTGGGCACGCAGCTGCTCGGCCAGGCTCAGGGCAGCGCACTGCCCGGCTTCGGCGAGCACGGCCCAGCGTTGCACAGCCACTGTTGCAGCAGTGTCAGCACCCGCCGGCTTGTCGGCCAGCAGCAGATAGCTGCCACAGGCGTTACCCGGCAAGGCTTCCAGCGTGTACAGCGCGGTCAGGCCATGACGTTGCAGCTCATGGCTCCAGAACGCCGGGCCCTGCTGGCGTGACAACGCCTGCTGCGGGCCGGCCAGCCACCATTCGGGCTGGGCGCCGAACACGAAATCGGCCCAACGTGCCGGGTACTGCCCCAGCAGCGCCAACTGGCCGTGGGGATTGAGCTGGGCACTGGCCAGGCGCAGGGCATCGCCCACCGCACCCAGTTCGCCAAGGTCGCTAGGCACCAGCACCCAATCGAACTTACCGGCCTCGGCCAGTTGCTCCAGGCCCAGCACCTGCAGGGCCGGGCAATCGTCACGCAGGCGTTGCTCAAGCTCGGGCTCGGCGACGCAGTAGGCATAATCGATGCGGTCGAAATCCAGGCCGGCGTACAGCAGTTCGGCAAACGAAGCCCCGCCAAAGCCGATTTCCAGCACGCGCAGGCGCTGGCCTGCCGGCAGATGTGCCAGGCGCTCGGCCAAGGTCTGGCCAATACCGCTCAGCAGGTGTTGCTGGCCTGCTGCGCCCAGCACCAGGCGCGCCAGGCTGGCACCGCTGGTTTCCCGCGGCTGCAGCGTGTCGAAGGCCTGGCTGCCCTCCAGCAATGCCGGCAGGTGGCGGCCGATACGGCCCACCGAATGGATAATCTGGAAGTACTCGGGGTAGCTCTGGAACAGCTCTTGCCAGATAGCCTCCGATGACGGGCGCTCGCCCAGGTCGGCCAGCTGCCAGCCGCCATCAGCGCTGCGCAGCAGGCTGCCGTCCTGCTCGGCGTGGCGCAGCAGGGCCGCGAGGAAGTCGCCCTGGGTTTGCGACCACAGCGCGACCTGCTCTGCGCTCAGGCGGCCACCGGCCTGCTCGACGGCATCCAGCACAAAGCTGCTGCACAGCACGTCCAGCAGTGGCTCCACTTCATTCAGGTAACGCACCTGCGCCGGCTCGTCGGCCAGGCACTGCAAGGCCTCGGCCAATGGCGTGCGGGCCACGGCATGGCGCTGCAGCGGCACTACCTTGCCCGGCGCCGCCAGGCCCACATGGCCCATGCGCTTGATATCGCCACTGCGGTCGTATTGCAGGCGCACGGCACGCATGCGCGCGTCCTTGATCGCCAGCACGGCAGCGCCGCTGGCATCGAACAGGGTGAAGTCGACAAGCAGCGAATGCGCGGTGCGCTTGCGTTGACGCACCTCGGCCAGCACCGGTACACCGCCAGCGTTGGTGAAGGCAATACGCCCCAGTTTGACCGGGATGAAGGCCAGGCCGTCGTTACGGCCCGGGCGGCTGGCCAGCAGCTCGGTGATCAGCTGGAAGGCGCCGTCCAGCAGTGCCGGGTGCAGGTGCAGGCCTGCCAGTTCGTGTTCGATGGCAGCCGGCACAGCCAGCTGGGCCACCACGCGCTCCGCCTCTACCCAGGCGGCGGCCACGGTCTGGTAGGCCGGGCCGTAGTTCAGGCCAACCGCGCAGGTCAACGCCAGGTGCTGCTCGCCGGTAAAGTCGGCCGGGCGTGCCGGCAGCGCCGGCGCACGGGCGTCCAGCAGCACGCCGCGGGCTTCACCCGGCAGGCGCGCCACCACGTGCTGTACCCAGTCCTCGCGCTGGGCCAGGGTGCGCGAGGTGATGCGCAAGGTGCCATCGGCCTCTTCCACCTGCACGCGCACCTTCTTGCTGCCCTCGCTGTTCAACAGCAGCGGGTTGTGGATTTCCAGCTCTTCGATGTCAACGAACTGACCCGGCTGGTGCAGTTGCGCCACGGCCAGTGCCAGCTCGGTAAAGCCGGCGCCCGGGAACAGCACCGACTCGCCAACCTTGTGGTCGGCCAGGGTCGGGTACTGCTGCGTGTCCAGGCGGTTTTCCCAGGTCAATGCCAGGTCGGGTACCGGGTAGCCGAGCAACGGGTGCACGCGCTGACGGCCCAGCGGGCTGTTGGACTCGGCGCTGACCGGCAGGCTGAAGTGGTCACGCTGCCAGGCATAGTTGGGCAGGCGCAGCTGGCGCCCGGCCACCGGGAAGCGGGCCTGCCATTGCGGCTCGACACCGGCAATCAGCAGGCGGGCCACCGTGCGCTCCAGCAGCAGCGGGCTGTGGTCGTTGCGCTTGAGGGTGGTAACCACTTGCCCCGGCTGTTCGCACTCGGCCAGCACATCGCTGACGTAGCTGCGCAGGATTGCATGCGGGCCCACTTCGACAAACAGGTTCAGGCCACTGCGCACCAGGGTATCCAGCGCGCCCTGGAACAGCACCGGGAAGCGAATGTTCTGCCACCAGTACTGGCTGTCCAGGCGCTCGCCGTCTAGCTCGCCACCGACCACGGTGGAGTAGAACGGAATGTGCGTGGCACGCGGGCGAATGTGCGCGAGGTCGGCGATAACCGCCTGCTCGATGGGGTTCATTGCCGGCGAGTGGAAGGCGTAGTCCAGGTCCAGGCGGCGGGCGAATACCTGGCGCTCGCCCAGGGTCTCTTCCAGCACTGCCAGGGCGTCGACCTCACCGGCCACCGTGGCGCCGCGGGCGCTGTTCTCACCGGCCACCACCAGGCGGCCGTCCAGCTTCAGTTCGGCAATCAGCTGCGCCGTGGCCTCGCCCGACAGGCCGACCGCAGTCATCTGCCCGGTACCGCGGGTCAGGCCTTGCAGGCGGCTGCGGTGGTAGATGACCTGGGTGGCATCCTCCAGGCTCAGCGCGCCGCTGGCCCAGGCTGCGGCCACTTCACCGACACTGTGGCCGATTACCGCAACGGGCTGAATGCCTTCGGCAGCCAGCACCCGGGTAACCGCCACTTGCAGGGCAAACAGCGCTGGCTGGGCGATTTCGGTGCGGGCATAGCGGCCTTCGCCATTTTCACCCAGCAGTTCGGCGCGCAGCGAGTAGCCCGCCAGGGGCTGGAACAGGGCGTCCACTTCAGCCACGGCGGCGGCAAACAGCGGTTGGTCGAGCATCGCCCGGCCCATGCCTTGCCATTGCGAACCGTTGCCGGAATAGACAAACACCGGTGCCGAGGCGGCGTCCAGCGCCTGGCCTGCCTCCAGCACCGCGCTCAGCTCGCTGAGTGTCGGGTCCTGGGCATAGTCATCCAGTGCCTGGGCGGCTTCGGCGGCGTTGTCGCTGACCAGCAACAGGCGGTGGCTGTGCGCATCGCGGCGGAACATCGCCTGGTAGGCCACATCGTAGTAGTCGGCCTGGGGATGCTCGGCCAGGTAAGCGGCAAAGCGCTCGGCGGTTGCGCGCAGGCCTTCTTCGGTCTTGGCGCTGAGCAGCAACGGCACCCGCTGCGTGCTGGCCGGTGCCGGACTTGGCGCTTGTGGTTCAGGGCTTTGCAGGATGACGTGGGCGTTGGCCCCGCCAAAGCCGAACGAGTTCACGCCCACCGTCAGCTGGCCATCCGCCTTGAGCGGCAACGGCTCGGTTACCACCTGCAGGTTAAGGTCGGCAAAGGCGATATTCGGGTTCAGCGCCTGCACGCCAATGGTGGCGGGCACGGTGCGCTCGGCCAGGCAGTTAAGCGCCTTCATCAGCCCGGCGGCGCCGGAGGCAGCCTCCAGGTGGCCGAGGTTGCTCTTCACCGAGCCGATCGGCAGCGGGTTGCCGGCGCCTCGCCCCTGGCCCAGTGCTTCGCCGATGGCGCGGGTTTCGATTGGGTCACCCACGGCGGTACCGGTGCCGTGGGCTTCCAGGTAGTCCAGCTGCTCGGGGGCGATGCCGGCCTGGGCGTAGGCACGCTTGAGCAACGCGGCCTGGGCTTCGGCATTGGGCAAGGTCAGGCTGGACTTGCGCCCATCGGTGTTCACCGCACTGGCTGCAACCACCGCCAGGATGGGGTTGCCATCGGCCAGCGCCTGGTCGTAGTCCTTGAGCAGGAACAGCCCGCCGCCTTCGGAACGGGCGTAACCGTCGCCGTTCTCGTCGAACGACTGGCAGCGCCCGGTACGCGACAGCATGGTCGCCTTGGCGAAGATCATGAAACCGAACGGGTGCATGTGCAGGCTGATACCGCCGGTCACGGCCTGGTCGACATCACCGCTGAGAATGGCCTGGCATGCCTGGTGGAAGGCCACCAGCGACGACGAACACGCCGTGTCGATCGCCATGCTCGGCCCGCGCAGGTCGTAGAAAAACGACAGACGGTTGGCCGCGATGCTCATGGTGTTGCCGGTGGCGGTGGCGGCGTCGATGGTCGCCAGGTCCTCGATCACACGGTAGGACTGCTCTACGCCAGCAATGCCCAGGTACACGCCGCAGTTGCTACCACGCAGGCTGGACGGTTTGACCCCGGCGTTTTCGAAGGTTTCCCAGCACATTTCCAGCAGTATGCGCTGCTGCGGGTCCATCATTGCGGCTTCACGCGGCGAGATGCTGAAAAAACCCGCGTCGAAGGCACTGATGTCGCCCAGGGTGCCTGAGGCGAAGGTATAGCTGGTTGCAGGGCTGGACTTGTCTGGGTGCAGGAACTCGCCCTTGTCCCAGCGGGACGGGTCGACCTGGGTCACCAGATCGCGCCCTTCCATCAGGTTTTGCCAGAAGCCGGCATTGGAAGAGCCGGGAAAACGGTATGCACAGCCTACGATTGCAACCTTTCTACGCTTGATCAAAACCTATTCCTTCAAATCTCATCGGGCACCGTCCCATCCGTCGGACAGCCGGCATGCCTGGCCTGGCCGTGTTGCTGGCCGGTCGTTGTATGTCACTGATGATTGTCTGGGTATCTGAAACTGCCTGGCACGCTGGGAGCGCAAGACCTTTGGTCTGGGGCTGGCGTGGGATTGTTCAGATTTGTGTGTGCGGATGATACGCGGGTTGGGGGGGAGGGAAAACCCTGGGGTGTCGGGTGGATCATATTGCAGCTGCTGGCCTATTGGTGGCGCGTGCTTCGCGGGCGAGCCCGCGCCTGCATTGAAAGCGGCAATCGCAGGGCCGTTGTAGGAGCGGGTTTACCCGCGAAAGGGCCGGGCCTGCCGTAATGCTGGTCAGTCAAGAAAAGGCAAGGTGTTCTCCATGCCTTTAGCAGCGCCTATTCGATCGAGCGCCGCCCGCGCGGCGCTTCGCGGCACAAGGCCGCT
>NZ_JBIVIF010000028.1:0-90517 GCF_044749595.1 Pseudomonas sp. NPDC089392 | reverse complement strand
AGGCGGATGACCAGGCCGAACAGCTGGGCTGCCGCGTCGAGCATCAGGTTGTCGTAACAGCCGCGCAGGCGGAATTCGGGGTCGGCCGGGTAGCCGGGCAGTTCCGTTACCTGCTCCGGGGCAGTACCGGTGCGAGGTTGCGGGGTTACCTTGAGGTCCTCAAGCAGGATTGGCTTTTTCTTGGCGGGCACTGGTTGGTCAGTGCCATCGATCGGTCTGGACATCCGTAATCCTCGTCTATTGCCAGGTCAAACTTACGCAATGGCCGCGGACTTGCAATACGGTTGGGCGCAAGTAATGAGTGAAGACCTGAAGACTAACGAGAATTAAACTTTCATGGGAGCTTGGAACTTCCTAAAAAGCTGTAGGAAGTTTCGCTGCAAGTTATTTTATAATTATTATATGCAGCCAAAAGTGTGCAGCCATCGGGCCGCTTTGCGGCCCTGTCGCGAGGCAAGGCTGCCCTTACAACGGCTGCGCCAGGGCAGATGCTGGTGTGGCTGGGCTGATCTCCGGCGCCTGCAATGCGACGCGCCCATAGAAGAGCAATGCGGTTGCCCAAGTAGTAAACCAGACAAAGATCCCGGCCCAGAACGTGTGGGACATATAGTGCCAACCCTGCAGCACCCGGGTAGTGCCATACACGAACCCGATCAGCAGAATTGCCACCAACAGCTTGCGGGCATGCACCCAGCGGTGGCGCAAAGACACGAAATACAGTGCCAGCAAAGTAAACCCGCTGGAAGCATGGCCACCCGGCCAGCAACGGCCATCACCCGCCTTGTTCCACCAGGAGAAGTTCTCGAACCATTCGACCCGGGCCTGCGAGCCGCCGTAAAGCGTGGTTTCCACCGGGCAATACACGCTGGTATGGCTTTTCAGGTAGTGAATCACGGTGGTGCTCAGTGCGAACGCCACCACCACGAACAGCAGGTCGCGGCGCTGTTGGGTCGTAAAACGTAGTACCGGTGCAATCCGGGTCTTTTCCAGAAACCGGGTCAGGCCCAGTTGGGGGTGGTTGGCCAGGCGTGGCCAGATGAAAGACAGCAAGCTGCCAATGACCGCCAGCTCACCGGTCCAGTCCGGCAGGATGCGTGGCCACTTGTGGGTGACTTTCTCGAACCACCGGTCGTGCAACAGCGGGAACTGGCCAGTGGCCGGGTCGAGCAGCAAATTGCTGATCCAGCGATCGAGTTCTGTGAGGTCGAATGCCACGAACACAATAGCGGCCAGCAACAGGGGCAGCAGCAGGTTGTTACGGTAGAAGGCGGCGCGGGGCTGCATGTTCATTTCTCCTTGGCATCGACAAGTTTGCGCCACTCACTGGCAGGAATCTGGCCCAGCAGTTCCGCTTTGCCATCACTGCCCTGGGTGATGAACAGGGCGCTGGCATAGTTATTCGAACTCATGTAGGTAGGCACTTCAAGCGCCTGTTCCAGCTGTTCCATGCAGCCGCTGTGGCTGACCAGCACCAGGTTGTGGCCGCTGCGCTTGTGGCTAAAGACATGTTCGGCAAAGTGGTCTTCACACTGGTTAAGCCAGTCTTGCGTGGCAATGGCTTTACCGAACATGGCTTGCGCGGTCTGCTGGGTGCGCACCTCCGGGCTGGCCCACACATCGGCTGTGGCCAGGCCAAGCCGTTGCAGGCCGCGGCCTACCTCGGCGGCCACCTGGCTGCCTGCGACCGTGATGCCGCTGGGGTCAGCCAGGCAGGCGTTGCTGGAGCGATCGCAGCGTTCGGCATGGCGCAGCACGACAATCACCGAACCTTTCGACCACTCGGTATAGAGCCCGCTGCGTTGCAGATGCTGGGGGTTCCCCAGGTTGGGAATCGCCAGGCGGCTATGGGCCCAGACTGCCGCCACACCCAGTGTGAGCAGCAGGCACAAAACCGCAAAAAGCGCCGTGCCGTAAGGCAACCGGTGTAGCTGCGCAAGCCTTGAGGCGGGGGACTTGCCGAAAACGCCGTGCAGCATATTGCTACTCCACTCAGCTCGTTACATACGAGAGCGTCGGCACTTTAGGGAGCAGGATGTCGGTAGAGAGTGAGGCAGATGTGAAAAAAACCTTCAGCAACATGGGCCCCTTGTAGGAGCGGGTTTATCGAGGCGTCGAACCGCCGCGAATGCGTCGGCACATGCAACATCGCATTCGCGGGTAACCCGCTCCCACAGGTTGACAAGCGCTCACGTTTTTGCTGTATTGAAACCGGTTTCATCGCTATCACAATAATCACAAGGACAGCCCATGACCGCCGCGCCTATCCATGCCCGCGAACGGGTCACCATCAGCGAAGTAGCGCGTGTCGCTGGCGTTTCCAAGGCCACCGTCTCCCGTTACATCGGTGGCGATCGCCAGTTGCTGGCCGAAGCCACTGCCAAGCGCCTGGCGGAGGTCATCGAGCGCCTCGGTTACCGCCCCAACCAGATGGCCCGCGGCCTGAAACGCGGCCAGACGCGGCTGATCGGCATGCTGGTAGCTGATATCCTCAACCCCTATTCAGTGGCCGTGATGCATGGCGTGGAAACCGCCTGCCGCCAACACGGGTACAGCCTGGTGGTGTGCAACACCAACCGCGACGACGAGCAGGAACGTCACCACCTGGAGGCCCTGCAGTCGTACAACGTCGAAGGGCTGATCCTGAATACGCTTGGCCATCACCCCGGCGAACTGCTCAACCTGCAGCGTGACATCCCCATGGTGCTGGTCGACCGCCAGCTGCCCGAGCTGAATGTCGACCTGGTGGGCCTGGACAATGCCGACGCGGTCGAACAGGCCCTCGACCACCTGCAAGCGCAAGGCTACCGCGACATCCTGGCGGTCAGCGAACCCCTCGATGGCACCAGCTCGCGACTGGAGCGGGTGCAGGCATTTGGCGCATCCATCAGCCGTCGCCCTGGCATGCGCCAGCAAGTACTGGAAATCAGCGCCGGGCTGGCTGGCCAGCTGGCAGCGTTCCTCGCTGCCAGCGGCCAGGGTCCGCAAGCGATCTTCACTTTCAACGGCGTTGCCACCCTGGCGGTGACCCGGGCCCTGCACGAAGGCGGGCGCAACCTGTTCGCAGACGTTGGGCTGATCGCACTCGATGACCTCGACTGGTACCCCTTGGTCGGCAGTGGCATTACTGCACTGGCCCAGCCCACCGAGCGTATTGGCGTGGCAGCATTCGAGAGCCTGCTCAGCCGCTTGCGCGGCGACAGCGGCGCAGCCCGGCGCATCGACTTCAAGGCCGACCTGATCATCCGCGGTTCAACCCACCCACAATAACCAATTGCAGGCGCAAGCCTGCTTGTGTGGATCAAAAATGAAACCGGTTTCATAAGGACAACAACAATGCATGCGAACCCCGTTTCCATCAGCCTTTCCAGCTTCGGCGCCGACTTTGTGCGGCAACGTGGCCAGGGGCAGTTTCTTGACCTGCTGGCAGCCGCTGGCGTTACCCGTGTGGAGCTGCGCGAAGAGTTGTTTGCCAGTGCACCGGACACTGCTGCGCTGAACGCCGCCATGGCTGCACTGCGCCTGGAGTGTCTGTACTCGACACCCCTTGAACTGTGGACCGCGCAAGGCGTACCCGACCCGCTGCTGGTGCAGAAGCTGGAGATCGCCCAGGCGCTTGGCGCGGTAGCGCTGAAGGTTTCCCTGGGCCACTACCATGAGCGCTGCGACGTCGCGGCCCTGGCGGCGCTGTTGCCTGCACACGGGCCGTTGCTGTTGGTGGAAAACGACCAGACCGCACAAGGCGGGCGCATCGAACCGCTGCAACAGTTCTTCCAGCGCGCCGACCAGCACGGCTTGAGCCTGGGCATGACCTTCGACATCGGTAACTGGCAGTGGCAGGGCGAGCCCGCCAGGCAAGCCGCACGTCAACTGGGCCGCTGGGTGCGTTATGTACATTGCAAGGCCGTGCAACGCCTGGCCGATGGTCGCCTGGCTGCCGTACCCCCGCAGGCTGCGGACCTGCAGGAGTGGGCCGCGCTGATGGCCGAATTCGTCCCCGGCGTGGTGCGCGCCGTCGAGTACCCCTTGGTCGCTGACGACCTGCTGGCATTGACCCGCGACCAGGTGCGCAGCCTGTCCGCGTTGGGCGCGGCGGCGCAGGAGGTGGCCCATGCATGAGCATGACGTGCTGTGTTTTGGCGAGACCATGGCCATGTTCGTCGCCGAGCAGGTCGGCGACCTGGCCAGTGTCAGCCAGTTTGGCAAGCGTATCGCCGGCGCAGACAGCAACGTTGCCATAGGCCTGGCGCGGCTGGGTTTCAAGGTGCGCTGGCTGAGCCGGGTAGGTGACGATTCGCTGGGTCGTTTCGTGCTAGACAGCTTGCGCCGCGAAGGCCTGGATTGCTCTGCCGTCGAGGTAGATACCAGCAGCCCCACCGGTTTTCAGCTCAAGGCACGCTGCGATGATGGCAGCGACCCGGCGGTGGAGTACTTCCGCCGTGGTTCGGCGGCCAGCCGCATGTCGCCAGCGCTGGTTCGCCCGGCCTGGCTACAGGCCCGCCACCTGCACGCTACCGGCATCCCGCTGGCGCTGTCGGAAGGCTGCCGGGCCTTGTCCCATGCGCTGGTAGACGGTATTCGCGCCGCCGGGCGCAGCATCTCGTTCGACCCCAATCTGCGCCCTTCGCTGTGGCCTGACCAAAGCAGCATGGTGCGTGAAATCAATGCCCTGGCAGCCAAGGCCAACTGGGTTTTACCGGGCCTGGAGGAGGGCCGCCTGCTGACCGGCCAGGATACCCCGGCGAACATCGCCGCGTTTTACCTCGACCAAGGGGTGGAGCTGGTGGTGATCAAGTTGGGCGATGCCGGTGCCTACTGGCGCAGCGCATACGGTGAAGGCCAGGTCGCGCCAGTGCCGGTCAGCCGTGTGGTGGACACCGTCGGTGCGGGCGATGCCTTTGCCGTGGGCGTGCTCAGTGCACTGCTGGAAGGCCGCGCAGTGTCCGAAGCGGTGGCGCGCGGCAACTGGTGTGGCAGCCGCGCCGTGCAGTCCCGCGGCGACATGGAGGGCCTGCCGCTGCGTCACGAACTGGAGGCCCACGAGCTGCGCAGAAGCGCGTGAAGGCCTGACCCCGAATTACCTGTTGCAACAAAAACAACAAGCTCAGGAGAAACAAACCATGCAAAGCCAAAGCCTGGCATCTCGCCGCTGGTGGTACATCATCCCGATTGTGTTCGTCACCTATAGCCTGGCGTACCTGGACCGCGCCAATTACGGCTTCGCCGCCGCCTCCGGCATGGCCGAAGACCTGCACATCACCCCCGTGCTGTCTTCGCTGTTGGGCGCACTGTTCTTCCTCGGCTACTTCTTCTTCCAGGTGCCCGGCGCCATCTATGCTGAAAAGCGCAGTGTGAAGAAGCTGATTTTCGTCTGCCTGATCCTTTGGGGTGGCCTTGCCACGCTCACCGGTATGGTCAGCAATGTCTACATGCTGATCGGCATCCGCTTCCTGCTCGGGGTGGTGGAGGCGGCGGTGATGCCGGCGATGCTGGTGTACCTGTGCCACTGGTTCACCCGCGCCGAGCGTTCGCGCGCCAATACCTTCCTGATGCTTGGCAACCCGGTGACCATCTTGTGGATGTCGGTGGTGTCGGGTTACCTCATCAAGCATTACGACTGGCGCTGGATGTTCATCATCGAAGGCTTGCCCGCAGTGATCTGGGCGTTCTTCTGGTGGCGCCTGGTGGATGACCGCCCGGCCCAGGTGAAATGGCTGAGCGAGCAGGAGAAGGCCGACCTGCAGCAGGCGCTTGCTGCCGAGCAGCAGGGTATCAAACCGGTGAAGAACTACCGCGAGGCGTTCCGCTCGCCGCAGGTGATCATCCTGGCGCTGCAGTACTTCTGCTGGAGCATCGGCGTGTATGGCTTCGTGCTGTGGCTGCCGTCGATCCTCAAGCAGGCAGCCAACGTCGATATCGTGCAGGCGGGCTGGCTGGCCTCGGTGCCTTACCTGGCGGCGGTGCTGGCCATGGTTGGCGTGTCGTGGGCGTCCGACCGCGTGCAGAAGCGCAAGCGCTTCGTCTGGCCGCCGCTGCTGCTCGCCGCCGTGGCGTTCTATGGCTCGTACGCCTTGGGCAGCGAGCATTTCTGGCTGTCTTACGCGTTGCTGGTGGTTGCCGGTGCCTGCATGTACGCACCTTACGGCCCGTTCTTTGCGATCGTGCCCGAAATCCTGCCGGCCAACGTTGCTGGCGGTGCCATGGCGCTGATCAACAGCATGGGCGCGCTGGGTTCGTTCGGTGGCTCGTGGCTGGTGGGTTACCTCAATGGTGCTACGGGCGGGCCGGGTGCCTCTTACCTGTTCATGTGCGGCGCGCTGCTGACCGCCGTGGCGCTTACCGCCGCACTCAACACTTCCCAGTCGTCCGGCCGGACCAAGCGCGGCAGTTCGCGCCTGGCCATGAACCCTTAGGAAACCTGCAATGAAAAAACGCATTGTCCTTTACAAGCGCCTGTCCGACGACTTGATGGCACGCCTGCACGAGCGTGTCGACGTGACCTGGGTGGACACCGCCCAAGCCGATGGCCTGGCTCGCCTGCGCGACGCCTTGCCGGGTGCGCACGGGCTGCTGGGGGCCAGCCTGCGCCTGGATGCCAGCCTGCTTGACCTGGCGCCACAGCTGGAAGTGGTTTCCAGCGTTTCGGTGGGCGTGGACAACTACGATATCGCTGAGCTCACGCGGCGTGGCGTGATGTTGACCAACACGCCCGACGTGCTGACCGAAACCACCGCCGACACCGGTTTCGCCCTGATCCTGGCCACTGCCCGGCGGGTTGTGGAATTGGCGAACTGGGTACGTGACGGCCATTGGCAAGCCAACCTGGGCCCTGCGCATTTCGGCAGCGATGTACATGGCAAGACGCTGGGCATCGTCGGCATGGGCCGCATCGGCGAAGCCTTGGCCCGGCGCGCAGCGGCCGGCTTTGGCATGCGTGTGCTGTATCACAGCCAACGCAGCAAGCCCGAGGTGGAGGCGCGCCATGCTGCACGCCAATGCAGCCTGGATGACTTGTTGCAGCAGGCGGATTTCGTTTGCCTTACCGTGCCGCTGAGTGCCAGCACCGAGGGCCTGATTGGCGCGCGGGAACTGGCGTTGATGAAGCCGGAGGCGATACTGGTGAACATTTCCCGCGGGCGGGTAGTGGACGAAACCGCGCTGGTGGAGGCGCTGCGCGCCCGGCGCATACGCGGTGCCGGCCTGGATGTGTTCGTGCAGGAGCCGTTGCCGGTGGATTCGCCGCTGTTGCAGCTGGACAACGTGGTGGCGACCCCGCATATCGGCTCGGCGACCGAGGAAACCCGCCAGGCCATGGCGCGCTGCGCGGTGGACAACCTGCTCAGTGCGCTGGCCGGGGAACAGCCGGCGAATCTGGTGAATGAGGTGTGTAGACCTTGAGTGCAAGGGGCTGCGTAGCAGCCCCCATTTCAGCGCTTAGCGGCAATTACCCGCCTTGCGATAACCCGCCGCCTGCGCCTCACCTTCGGTGGCAAAACTGACCTGGTTCTTCGCCGCAACCTGGTTGTAACCCGGGCAACCGACCGACAGGTGATAGACATGGCTGTTGCGGTTGCCAAGCACCGCACCCACCGACTCGGTGCTGGCCAGGCTCGGCTTGGCCTCTGCCTTGGCCGCTTTCGCCGGCACCGCTTGCACCACACCACTGCCAACCGGCTTGTAGTCGGCGGTCCATTTGCGTTCCCCGGTCACGAACGGGTTGGCATGCCCCATGATCGCCGCAATGCGTCGGTCACGCTCCTTCTCCCAGGCCGACACCGGGTGCTGTTTGTCCCAAGCCATCAGCAGCTGTTGCTGCTGGCGCGACATGCTCAGCTGGTAGCGGTCGAACATGTAGAACGTGGTACGCGCCACCAGGCCTTTGACTTCGTCACGCGGCTCGGCGGCACGCTGGACGAAATCGACCTTGGTGGTGCACTGGCCATATTCGCCGGCATTGCCGGCAACCATGCCGTAGTTGAAGTTGCTGCGGTCGCCGTTGACCTCACCCACGGCCGGGTACAGGTTGAACAGGTCGGCTTCCATGGCGCGGAACACCGGGTCGTCATCCACGCAATGCTCTCGACCGCCGTTCTTCCAGCACTGGCGCTGGTTGCCGAAGGTGTAGGCAGGCACGATGTGTTCCCACTCGGTGCGTTCGGCACGGTTTTGCTGCTTGCGGGTCTGGTAACCGCACGAGGCAGCATCGATACGCCCGCCCGACTTGCCCACCCAGGTCCACTTGCAGCCACAGTACAGGTCGCCCATGGCACTGCTGGCCTGGTCCATGTACACCTTCTGCTTGGCAACCACCTTGGCCTCGGTGAAAGTTGCTGGCGGGCTTGCCAAGGCTGGCAGGGTGAAGGAAAACAGTAACGTTACGGCGTAAAGCAGTGATTTCATGGGAAAAACATATTTAGAGAGGGGCGCGTATTGTAATCGTTTCCCCAGGGCTGACCAGTTCGCTGATCCATACCAGCGTCCGGCCTGGATCGTCGCCACCCATCTGGCTGAAGGTGGGCGAGTCGAACATGCCCCCAAGCTGAGCGCCCATGCGCAGCAGGCGATCGATGAACCCGGCGCTGACGTTGCCGTTTTCCTCCAGGGACACGCCGCTCTGGTTATGCTGAATGGCCAGGTGGTAGTGGCTAACCCCGGTGCCATTGCCGTTGCCGCTGCCAGCCAGCAGCACTGTGAAGCGTGAGCCAAGCAGGCTGGCCAGGCGCTGCTGAATCAGGTCCAGCAGCGCTACCGGGATTTCTTCGTGCATCAGTGCAGTGGGGAAGCAAGGTGTAAACGGCGGCATGGGCATGTCCGGCTTGGCGTGGTTCGAAGGGTGGCCAGCTTAGACAAGGGGACTGTCAACTTGGGTTAAGCGAGGGTAAAAGCGGGTAATGTGCAAAGGCCTGCTCAGCCCATCGGGTGCAACTCCCTGAACCCGCGCGCTTCCTCCACCAGCCAGTCATGCACCGCCCGTGCCCCGGGCTGGTTCAACCCGCCCGGCGGGTAATGCACCACATAGCGTTTGTGATTGGCGATCGGCACGCCGAACGGCACGATCAACGCGCCGCGCTCCAGTTCATCATTGAGCAGCGTGCGCCGGGCGATCGCCACACCAATGCCGGCAATCGCCGCCTCGATCGTCAGGTGGTTGCGGTTGAAGGTGTGCCCACGCCGCACATCCAGGCCTGGGGCGCCGATGCCCTCCAGGTAGAACTCCCACTCTGCATACTCCGAGCTGCCGCGCCAGGCAGTGATGTCATGCAGCAGGGGGTAATGCGCCAGGTCTGCCGGGCCGTGCAGCGGCGGGCGCCCACGCAGCAAGGTGGGCGAGCAGACAGGGAAGATCTGCTCGTCCAGCAGCGGCGTCGACAGCATGCCGGGGTAGCTGCCATCGTTCAGGTCGATGGCCAGGTCGAAGTCGCCCGGGTGCAATGCCTGGGCACTGTCTTCGGCCACCAGGCGCAGCTCGATGTCCGGGTAGCGCTGTTGAAAGCGTGGCAGGCGTGGCGTGAGCCATTTGGCCAGGAACGACGGGATCGAGCGCAGGCGCAAGGTGCCGCGGATTTCACCCGCGTCCAGGCGCAGCAGTTCGGCTTCGATGCTGCCGTAGGCCTCGGCCACCGTCTGCGCCAGGCGTTGCCCCTCGGCACTCAGCTCCACGCCGCGCGCCCGGCGCAGAAACAGCCGATAACCCAGGCGCTCTTCCAACTGGCGCATCTGCTGGCTGACCGCGCCTGGGGTGATGTGCAGCTCTTCGGCGCAGCGGGTAAAGGACAAGTGCCGGGCTGCACAAGCGAATACATGCAGCCAAACGAACATCTGGCCATTGAGTTGTCGTCTCATCGTTTAGTACCACTAAAGCCTTGCTTAGGAAGTTTCGTTGGTCATCCGTGAGTCAGCACGGCAGTATCGCGCAAAATCGCATTATCGCTCAATTTATCCAGATAACCGTGCTGCGGCTTCATCCCCGGGCACGCTAAGGTATTAGCATGGCTATCAGTGTCTTCGACCTCTTCAAAATCGGCATCGGGCCGTCCAGTTCCCACACCGTCGGCCCTATGCGGGCAGCGGCTACCTTTGCCCAGGCGCTGCGTGAGCAAGGGCTGTTGGCCCAGGTAAACCGTGTCGAAGTGCGGCTTTATGGCTCGTTGTCGGCCACCGGGGTAGGCCATGCCACTGACCGCGCCTGCCTGCTCGGCCTGATGGGACAGTGGCCAGACCGTATCGACCCGGCCACCATCGACTCGCGCATCGGCCAGGTGATGCAAGAGCATTGCCTGATGCTTGACGGCAGCCATCCGCTGGCCTTCGACTACAGCCGCGACATGCTGCTGCTTGACGAAAACCTGCCGTATCACCCCAATGCCATGAGCCTGGAGGCCATGGACGGGCAGGGTAGCCTGTTGTGCCAGACCTACTATTCGGTAGGCGGTGGTTTCATCGTCGAACAGGCGGAGATCGATGCTCCAGCCAGTACCTTGAACGCGGTGGTACTGCCCTACGAGTTCGACAGTGGCGCCCAGTTGCTCAGTTTGTGCAAGGCCCATGGTTTGAGTGTGGCGCAGCTGATGATGGCCAACGAATGTGCCTGGCGCCCGGAGACCGAGGTGCGTGAAGGTTTGCTGCGCATCTGGGCGGCCATGCGTGACTGCGTTGACAATGGCCTGCGCAACGAGGGCATCCTGCCTGGCGGGTTGCACGTGAAACGCCGTGCGGCGAAGTTGCACCGCAGCCTGCAGGAACTGGGCAAGCCCAACGTGATCGGCTCGACCCTCAGTGCGATGGAATGGGTCAACCTGTTCGCCCTGGCCGTCAATGAGGAGAACGCCGCGGGTGGTCGTATGGTCACCGCGCCCACCAATGGCGCGGCGGGCATCATTCCAGCTGTGCTGCATTACTACATGAAGTTCAACCCTACCGTTTGCGATGCAGATGTAGTGGACTTCTTGCTGGCGGCAGCGGCTGTCGGCATCCTGTGCAAGAAGAACGCGTCAATTTCGGGGGCCGAAGTCGGTTGTCAGGGGGAGGTGGGCTCGGCCTGCTCGATGGCGGCCGCCGGCCTGGCCCAGGTGCTGGGTGCCACGCCGCCGCAGCTGGAAAATGCCGCCGAAATCGCCCTGGAACACAACCTGGGGCTGACCTGCGACCCGGTTGGCGGCCTGGTGCAAGTGCCGTGCATCGAGCGCAATGCAATCGCTGCGGTGAAGGCGATCAACGCCGTGCAGATGGCGTTGCGGGGGGACGGCGAGCACTTTATCTCGCTCGACCGGGTGATCCGCACCATGCGTGATACCGGCGCGGACATGCATGCCAATTACAAGGAAACCTCGCGCGGCGGGTTGGCCGTTGCGTTTGTCGAGTGTTGAACAAAGTCACCGGCTGACGCGGACTGTTGTGGGGGCAACTGTCTTGCTCAATTGCTAAAAGCAGACGCGACCCCTGTGGGAGCGGGTTTACCCGCGAATACGATGGTGATTTAACCGCCGCATTCGCGGGTAAACCCCACAAGGTCTGCAGTACGCTTGCGGGCCCTGTTCTCTGCGCGACAGCGCAGCCTGAAGGGCTGGGTGATCTCCCACAAGTTCTGAGTTCAGGCTGCTATTTTGGGGCTTTTTGCTTGGCCGCCAGGAAGCTCGCACGCATGTCCTTGGCCCAGCCATCCAGCACCGGCTTGACGTCTTTCAGGGTCAGCTTCGTTTCCTTGTTCTCCAGTTCCTGGCCGGTACCTTTGCGCACCACCTGGGCCAGCACCTTCTGGTTGGCACCATCGAGGAATGCCGCTTCTACCCCGACATCCACTTCCTGGTCTCGGCCCCCCATGGCAGTGTTCACCCCTGCCGAAATCAGCGCGATAGGGATCACCTCATAAGGCTTGAGGCCCTCATTGCTGGTCGACACCGCCGTAATGGCCGGGCGCACCACGATCACGCCTGGGCCTGGGCCTTGGGCCAGGGGCACTACGCTGCCCATTTCACGGCGCAGGGCTTCATTGAAATAGCGGGTGATTTCCCCCAGTGTCTGCTGCGAGATGACCGCTGTCGGCTGCGGCTTGGGGTAGAACTGGCTGGGTTCGATGAACACCTGGCTGTACTGGTTGATGTTGACCTTGGGGTCGATCCAGCGCATCACCGGGTCACCCGAAGGGCTCTTGGCTTCTTGCAGCCGGCTGTAATCCTTGAGGAAGCCTGAGTAGTCCTCGGGGTCCACGCGATTGCTGGAGCAGGCGGCCACAGTAAGCAGTGCTGCGCACAACAGAGTAAGGCGGGGCAATGATTTCATGATGAATGCGCATCCATGATAGGTCGGCCAGAACAACGCTAGCAGGTGCGCGACAGATGGCCAGTGGCTGAGTTCAATCCTCTGTGTAAATTAGAAAAATTGGGTGCTGAAAGGTGCCCGCCTTGGATCAACCGGCACCTTGCAGATCGAGCGCCGCCCGCGCGGCGCTCGATCTGCAAGGCACCGCAAAATCTGCGGCGAACTCAACCCAACGCTTCGCGTAGCCGATACCACAACATCCCCAACGCCAGCAGTGGCGAGCGCAGTGCCTTGCCGCCTGGGAAGGTCAGGTGCGGCACGGCGCTGAACACATCCAGGCCGTGGCTGTGGCCGAGGGCGATGCTTTCGGCCAGCAGTTTCGCCGTCCAGTGGGTCACGTTCAGCCCATGCCCGGAATAACCCTGGGCGTAGTACACGTTGGGGTGCTGGTTAAGGCGCCCGACCTGGGGGAAGCGGTTGGCGGTGATGCCGATCATGCCGCCCCACTGGTAGTCGATGCGCACATCGGCCAGTTGTGGGAACACTTTCAGCACCTTGGGCCGCATGTAGGCCGCGATGTCCTTGGGGTCGCGGCCGGAATAGTGGCAGGCGCCGCCGAACAGCAGGCGGCGGTCCGCGGTGAGGCGGTAGTAGTCCAGGCCGACTTTCTGGTCGCACAGCGCCATGTTCTGCGGGATCAGGCTGCTGGCCAGCGCTTCGGGCAGGGGTTCAGTGGCCACCACGTAGCTGCCGGCTGGCAGCACCTTGCCGCTCAGGCGTGGCTCCAGTTCATCGAGGTGGGCGTTGCAGCCCAGCACCAGGCTGCTCGCCCGCACCTTGCCGCGGGCTGTGTACAAGGTCACGCTGGGGCCGTGCTCGATGCGCAGCACCGGGCTCTGCTCGAATATGCGCACGCCCAGGCCGTGGGCGGCGCGGGCCTCGCCCTGAACCAGGTCGAGCGGGTGCAGGTGGCCGGAGCCCATGTCCACCAGGCCGCCGGCGTATTGGTCGCTGGCGACGATCTCGTGCAGCTGATCGGCGCCGACCAGGCGGGTTTCAGGGCGATAACCCAATGTGGCCAGGTCATCTTGTTCGTCCTTGAAGGCGGCGAACTGGGCGGCTGTGTTGGCCAGTTCGCAGAAGCCCCAGCGCAGGTCGCAGGCAATGCCGTAGCGGGCGATGCGGCTGGCCACCAGCGCCACCGAATCGATGCCAGCCTGCTTCAGGTAGCGTACGCCGTCCTGGCCGACATAGCGGGCAAAGCCGCTGACGTCATGGCCGATGCCACGAATCAGCTGGCCGCCGTTGCGCCCGCTGGCGCCCCAACCGATGCGCCGGCCTTCCAGCAGCACCACTGAGAGGCCGCGCTCGGCCAGCTCCAGGGCGGTGTTGACCCCGGTCAGCCCACCGCCGACCACGCACACGTCGGCTGTCAGTTCGCCGTCCAGGCTGGGGTAGGGCGCTGCATCGCGTGCCGTGGCCGCATAGTACGAAGCGGTATGTTGGGTATTGAAAGACATGGGCGTTCTCGGCTCAGCGGTTGGACTTGATCTTGCTCCAGGAGCGGGTCATGACGCGCATGATCTTCGGGCTCGGGGTGCTGGAGATGTACAGCTTGTCCAGCACGTCCTGGGGTGGGTAGATCTCGGGGTTTTTTACCAGCGATGCATCCATGTAGGCCTGGGCATCGGGGTTGGCGTTGGCATAGCCGACCGTGGCGCTGACCTTGGCGATCACCTTGGGGTCGAGCAGGTAGTTGATGAAGGCCAGGGCCTGCTCAGGGTTGTTGGCGTCCTTGGGGATGGCCAGCAGGTCGAACCACAGGTTGCTGCCTTCCTTGGGAATGCTGTAGGCGATTTGTACCCCGTTTTTGGCCTCTACGGCGCGGTTGGCGGCCTGGAACACATCGCCGGAATAGCCGAAGGCCACGCAGACGTCGCCGTTGGCCAGGTCTGAAACGTACTTGGAGGAGTGGAAGTAGGTGATGTACGGGCGCAGTTCCAGCAAGCGCGCTTCGGCCTTGGCGTAGTCGGCCGGCTTTTCGCTGCGCGGGTCCATGCCCAGGTAGTTGAGCATGGCCGGGAACAGCTCGTCGGGCGAGTCCATGAATGCCACGCCGCACTGCTTGAGCTTTTTCAGGTTCTCGGGCTCGAACAGCACCGCCCACGAGTCGATATGGTCGACGCCCAGTGCCGCCTTGACCTTGTCGACGTTGTAGCCGATGCCATTGGTGCCCCACAGGTAGGGCACGGCGTACTGGTTGCCGGGGTCGTTCTGTTCAAGCTGCTTGAGCAGCTTGGGGTCCAGGTGCTGCCAGTTCGGCAGCTTGCTGCGGTCCAGCGGCAGGAAGGCCCCGGCCTGGGCCTGGCGCGCCAGGAAGTGGTTGGAGGGCACCACCACGTCATAGCCGGTACGGCCGGCAAGCAGCTTGCCCTCCAGGGTTTCGTTGGAGTCGAACACGTCATAGACCACCTTGATCCCGCTGCTGGCCTGGAAGTCGGCCAGGGTGGTGTCACCGATGTAGTCGGTCCAGTTGTACACACTGACCGAAGGCATGGCCTGGGTGGCGGTGGCGAACAGCAGGGTGAATGCAGAGGGGATCAGGGCTTGCAGATGACGCATGGGGACACCTCGTTGGTCTTGTTCTTCGAGTTCGGTGTTTCGGAGCGCGATGCGTTCCTTGTAGGAGCGGGTTTACCCGCGAACACCGGCGAAGCCGGTGCCATGCACCGCGCCGCATGCTTCGCGGCTAAAGCCGCTCCTACACAGGTATTTACACAGGTACTGCGAAAAGTCAGACGCTCATCATCAGGAACTCACGCTCCCACGAACTGATGACCCGCTTGTAGTTCTCATGCTCGGCGCGCTTGACCGCCACGTAGCCCTGGACGAACTGCTTGCCCAGGTACTGCTGCACGGTCTCGCAGTCTTCCATGTGCTGCAGCGCGTCTTCGATGGTGATCGGCAGGCGCAGGTTGCGCCGCTCGTAGGCGCGGCCTTGCACCGGGGCGCTGGGGTCGATCTGCTCGATCATGCCCAGGTAGCCGCACAGCAGGCTGGCGGCAATGGCCAGGTACGGGTTGGCATCGGCGCCCGGCAGGCGGTTTTCCACGCGCATTGCCTCGGGGCTGGAGGTAGGCACGCGCAGGCCAGCGGTGCGGTTTTCCTCACCCCACTCGACGTTCACCGGTGCCGAAGTGTCCGGCAGGAAGCGGCGGAACGAGTTGACGTTGGGCGCGAACATCGGCAGCAGCTTGGGGATGTACTTCTGCAAGCCGCCGATGTGGTGCAGGAACAGCTGGCTCATGCTGCCGTCTTCGTTGGCGAAGATTGGCTTGCCGGTGGCGATGTCGACCACGCTCTGGTGCAGGTGCATGGCACTGCCCGGCTCGTCGGTAATCGGCTTGGCCATGAACGTGGCAGCAACGTTGTGCTTGAGCGCCGCCTCGCGCATGGTGCGCTTGAACACGGTGATCTGGTCGGCCAGGTCCAGCGCGTCGCCGTGGCGGAAGTTGATCTCCATCTGCGCCGGGCCGTCTTCGTGGATCAGCGTGTCCAGGTCCAGGCCCTGGATCTCGCACCAGTCGTAGACGTCTTCGAACAGCGGGTCGAATTCGTTGGCGGCATCGATCGAGAACGACTGGCGGCCGCTTTCGGCACGGCCGGAACGCCCCAGTGGCACCTGCAGTGGCAAGTCCGGGTCTTCGCAGCGCTTGGTCAGGTAGAACTCCATCTCCGGCGCCACGATCGGCTGCCAGCCTTGGTCGGCGTAGAGCTTGAGTACCTTCTTCAACACGTTGCGCGGCGACAGTTCGATGGGCTTGCCTTGTTTGTCGAAGGTGTCGTGGATCACGATCGCGGTCGGCTCGATTGCCCACGGGATCTGGTACACCGCAGTCGGGTCAGGGCGGCAGACCATGTCGATGTCGGCGGCATCGAGCAGGTTGTAGTAGATGTCATCGTCAACGTAGTCGCCGGTGACCGTCTGCAGCAGGACGCTCTCGGGCAGGCGCATGCCACGCTCGTGGAGGAACTTGGCAGTGGGCGCGATCTTGCCGCGGGCGATGCCGGTCAGGTCGCTGATCACGCATTCGACTTCGGTGATCCGGTGTTCTTTCAGCCAGGTGGACAGCTGATCGAAGGGGGCGTTCATACAGACCTCTTGGTTGGGTTTTTATGTGCGCGGCAGGTGCCGGTGACTTCCCAGGTGACGCGCTGGAGACTATCTTGGCCTCAGGCCCACACAGCCATCTATCCACTTTCTTCGGCAATGAATGCACCAAAAGAGTGCAACTAGGACCAAGCGTGACAACGCCCAATGCCTTGCAGGTTCAAGCTTTCCATACCTCGGATGTAACCGAACAGGTCCGCGCCACCCCCGGCTGGCAGCAGCAATACCGGCAAATGTCGCCAGGGCATTTCAGCGGCCAGCTGCGCTGCCTGGGGCTTGAGGGCGTGCAGGTTTACGAGGAACGGCTCAATACCCGCGTGGAGCAATTCTTTCGCGCGCCCAGCGGATCGCTGGCGTTCTGTTTCGACCAGAGCGAAAACAGCCTTTATCTGCTCAATGAGCAGAGCCGCAACATCTGGATCACACCCGAGAACTATCAGGAAGTGGCCGTGGTGTTCGACCAGGCCTTTCTCGCCAGCCATGGCCTGGACCCGCAACGCCTCGACGGCTTGTTCATGGTGCCGCTGGGCAGCGGCCAGAATGCGCTGTTCGGCAGTTGGCTGAGTGCCACCCTTACCCGCCTGGGCGAGGCCGATTGCCCGCTGCAAGGGCAGGCCTTGGCAGAGCAGTTGCTGGAAGATTGCCTGTTCATCCTCGACAACGCCTGCCAGCGATTGCAGGGCGTGGCTTTGGGCCGGCGGGACGAGGAGCGGGCGATCATGCGTCGGGTCAGCGAATGGGCGGCCGACTGCCCGGAGGAGACGCTGAACCTGGTGGAGTTGGCGGATGTCGCCGGGGTTTCACTGCGCCAGTTGCAGCAGGCGTTCAAGGCGTTTACCGGTATGCCGCCGGCGCATTGGTTGCGGTTGCGCAGGCTCAACGGTGCGCGGCGTGATTTGTTACGCGGTGGCGGGGTGACCGTGGCCGAGGTGGCGATGCGCTGGTCGTTCTGGCATTTGGGAAGGTTTTCAGAGAGTTACCGGCAGTTGTTCAAGGAGTTTCCCAGTGAGACCTTGAAGCGGGGCAGGGGTTGAGGTTGGGCGGTGGGGCTGCTGGCCTCTTCGCGGGTAAACCCGCTCCCACAGGGGGCCTCACAATCTTGAGCCTGAGGTGATCCTGTGGGAGCGGGTTCACCCGCGAAGAGGCCAGCCCAGGCAACACTGAACCCAGCATCCAACGCCGAAAATTGCTATCGTGCCACCCTGTTTCCACCCGAGGTGCCGATGTTCTACCTGCCTTTGCCCAGCGACCAGGCCGACCGCCTCGCCAGCGAGCCCACCACCGAATTCTTCACCATCGCAAGCGTCCTTGACGCCGCCACCGTGCTGTTCGTGCAAAACCTGCCCCGCCAGCCCGCCACAGCTTCGGCCGACGCACAAGAGCGGCGTTTCGCCGAAATCGTGCGTATCGCCAATGAAGTCGAAAGCGCTGCCCCCGGGCGCTTCCAGGGCCAGGTAGCGCAGCACTTCGACCGTGAGGCCTTCGCCATGGGCCTGGGCATGCTGGGCGAAAACGGCATCGCATTGCTGGCCAGCGAAGTGGAGTACAAGGCCGACGAGCTGGTGGATGCCGAAGGCCAGTGGAACTTCCAGTTCGCCGACACCTACCGCCAGCGGGCAACGCCATTGCACCCGGTGTACCTGCCGTCGCTGGCCAGCGACCTGCTGCTCAGCGACCAGCAGAACCGCCTGTTGCGCGAGTTCCTCAGTGGCATCGACGAGTCGGTGGCCGTGCAGGGCTTCGCCGGCACCGGCAAGACCTTCCTGATTCACCAGTTCGCCCGCCTGCTTGAGCCGCAACGTACCTTGCTGCTGGCACTGACCGAGGGCCAATTGCGCGCCCTGCAGGCACGGGTGAAGGATGCCGCAGCCTATACCGCACTCACCTTCGGCCAGCTGGCAGACGAGCTGCTCAACCGCGACCTTACCAGTAACGGCTGGCGCCTGCGCGACCCATACCGCACCAAGCTGTCATGGCGGCCGCAGGACGCGCAGGTGGTGCGCTGGCTGGCCATCCCCGACATCGGGCCGCTTGCCGCACGCGATGTGGTTGCCCTGTGCATCCGTGCCGTACGCACCTTCTGCCACAGTGCGGACACCCAACTGCAGCTGCACCACCTGCCATGGGCCGGGCCGGGCACCTCGCCGCTGGATCAGGAAGTGCTGCTGGAAAAGGCCCGCCTGTACTGGCAGGAGCTGATCCGCCCGTCAGCGCGGGAAATTCAGTTGCCGGTACGCGACTACCACCGGGTCAAGCTGTTGTCGTTGACCGGCTATGTGATCGACAGCCGCTACACCCATGTGATTGTCGACGAGGCCCATGAACTGTCGGCCCCCATGCTTGCCGTGCTCGACCGCAGCCCGCAGTCGATCATTGCCCTGGGCGACGAGCTGCAAAACCTTAACGGCCTTAGCCCGCACCATGGCAGTTTCATCCGCCAACGCTGCATCGACCATTCCCTGCGCGCAGGGCCGGCGATGGACAATGTGCTCAACCCGCTGATCCAGGCACACCCGGCGGCAATCCAGGCGGCCTTCAGTGGCAGTGCCGAGCATTACACCCGGGTCAGCTTCTTCGACGCGGTGACGGTGCCTGAACAGCCCACGGCGCTGATCGTCGATGACGAATGGGGCCTGTTTGGCTGGTTCCAGCGCCTCACTCACCAAGGCGTACCGTTCATATTGCTGAAAAGCGCGCGCAAGGACTTCGAACTGTTCGTCGAGGATTGCATCGAGTTGTACCGCTATGGCACCCGGGCGCGCCATCCGATGCTGTTTCGCTACCCCAGCTGGCAGGCGCTGGAGCAGGACAAGGGGGACGACAAAGCGTTTCTCGCGGTGGCCAGCATGCTGCGCAAGGGTTACACGCCGGAGCACTTTGCCAAGGCCAAGAGCCGTTACCGCTGGGACAAGGCGCCCAAGTTGTTCCTGGGCCGGGTGCGGGATGTGAAGAACATGGAATTCGCCCGGGTGATGGTATCGCCGGAGCTGATGGTGGCGCCGCAGGTGGCGGGTAACCGCAATGAACGGGCGCGGATGCTGGCGGGGTTGTATACCGCCTGTTCGCGGGCGCGGCATGAACTGATCGTGCCGGGGGGGATGCTGGACTGGGTCAAGGATCAGGTTCGGGATTGATATTTTTGGGGCTGCAAAGCAGCCCCAAATTTTTCAAATCAGTTACGGTCCAGCCACACGGTCTGGGCATTGGTGAACTCACGCACCCCAAAGTGCGACAGCTCACGGCCGAAGCCGCTCTTCTTCACGCCACCAAATGCCACACGGGGGTCGGAAGCGCAGTAGCCGTTGATGAACACACCACCGGTATCCAGCGCCGTGGTCATGCGCTCGGCCAGTGCATAGTCGGCGGTGTAGATGGTCGCGGCCAGGCCGAATTCGCTGTCGTTGGCCAGCTCCACCGCATGCTCGGCATCACGGGCGGTAATGATCGCCGCCACCGGCCCGAACAGCTCCTGCTTGAACGCGGTCATGTCCGGGGTGACGTTGGCGAACACGGTCGGTGCGTAGAAGTTGGCCACGCCTTCCACCTTGTTGCCGCCCAGCAGCAGGGTGGCGCCTTCGGCGAGGGTCGCCCGCACCTGGCCATCCAGCTCATCACGCAGGTCGTAACGGGCCATCGGACCGATGTAGGTATCGTCCTCCAGCGGGTTGCCGACCTTCAGCTCGCGAGTGGCCTCGACGAACTTGCGGGTGAATTCTTCGACGATGCTTGCTTCCACGATCAGGCGCTTGGCAGCCGCGCAGACCTGGCCGGTGTTCTGGTAACGGCCGATCACGGCAGCCTTCACGGCAGCATCCAGGTCGGCGTCGGCCAGCACGATGAACGGGTCGGAACCGCCCAGTTCCAGCACACACTTCTTCAGTGCGGCGCCGGCTTGCGCACCAATCGCCATACCGGCACGCACGCTGCCGGTCAGAGTCACGGCGGCGATGCGTGGGTCGTTGATGGCACGGGTGACGCCGTCCGGGGTCACGTTCAGCACTTCGAACACGCCTTGCGGCAGCCCGGCGTCCTTGAACAGCTCGCCCAGCAGGTAAGCGCTGCCCATCACGTTCGGCGCGTGCTTGAGTACGTAGGTGTTGCCCGCCAGGATCGCCGGTACGGCGCCGCGCAGTACCTGCCAGACCGGGAAGTTCCACGGCATCACTGCCAGGATCGGGCCCAGCGGGCGGTATTCGATACGGGCTTTTTCAACCTGGGTCGGTTCGGCGGCGAGCATGGCCGGGCCATGTTCGGCGTACCAGCGGCACAGACCGACGCACTTGTTGACCTCGCCACGGGCCTGGGCGATCGGCTTGCCGATTTCACGGCTGATCATTTGCGCGAAGGCTTCGGCCTTGGCTTCGAGGGTGCTGGCCAGGGCGAGCAGGTACTCGCTGCGCTGACCCAGCGACACCTGGCGCCATTGGCTGTAGCCAACCTTGGCACGTTGCAGCGCCGCTTCCAGTGCGGCGTCGGTGTCGAACGGGTAGGCGCCAATCTGCTCGCCGCTGTACGGGTCGAGGGAGATGGCGTGGGTCAGGCTGCTGATCGCGCTCATGGCGGGACACTCTCGTTGTTGTTAATCAGTGACGCCAGACTAGTGGGCTATGGCTTTAATGAAAACTGAATAATAATGAGCGAAACATTCACGTTTGGAGAAAGGCTGTGGACCTGGTGCAACTGGAGATCTTCAAGGCCGTGGCAGAGCAGGGCAGCATCAGTGCCGCCGCGCAGCACATCCATCGGGTGCCGTCGAACCTGACCACGCGCATCAAGCAACTGGAAGAAGACTTGGGCGTGGAGCTGTTCATTCGTGAAAAAAGCCGCCTGCGCCTGTCGCCTGCGGGCTGGAACTTTCTTGAATACACCCGGCGTATCCTCGACCTGGTGCACGAGGCACGCTTGACCGTGGCCGGTGAAGACCCGCAGGGCACCTTCGCCCTCGGTTCGCTGGAAAGCACCGCAGCTGTGCGCATCCCGGCCTTGCTGGCTGCGTACAACCAGCGCTACCCCAAGGTTGACCTGGACCTGTCCACCGGTCCTTCGGGGACCATGCTTGAAGGGGTGCTGTCTGGCCGCCTGGTAGCGGCGTTCGTCGATGGGCCGGTGCTGCACCCGACGCTGGAAGGCATGCCGGTGTTCGAGGAGGAGATGATGGTGATTGCCCCGCTCAACCATGCGCCGGTGACCCGTGCCCAGGATGTGAACGGCGAAAGCATCTACGCCTTCCGCGCCAACTGTTCGTATCGCCACCATTTCGAGAACTGGTTCGTGAAGGACCAGGCGGTACCGGGCAAGATTCACGAAATGGAGTCGTACCACGGCATGCTGGCCTGCGTCAGCGCCGGTGCTGGCCTGGCCATGATGCCGCGCAGCATGCTCGATAACATGCCGGGGTGCAGCACCGTCAGTGCCTGGCCGATGTCGGAGGACTTCCGCTACCTGAAAACCTGGCTGGTATGGCGGCGGGGCACGGTATCGCGCAGTTTGAGCATGTTTGTGAAACTGCTTGAAGATGCACGTACAAGTTGATGTTTCAGATAAAGAAAATGCTCCATAAAGCGAATTTCATCCAATGACCATGCATCAGCACGAACACCGTTGCAGCAGGAGGATCAGATAATAGGTAAGCCATCCTCGAAAGGAGGGTCGTACCATGCGTAACCATCACTATGCTCTCGGCGCGGCACTGTTGATCACCTTGGCCATGCCATGGACCCTGGCGGCCGCAGCCGACCTCAATGCCCCCATCAACATGCAGGCTGTGCAGCTGCAACCGCAGGAACAGAACGGCGTGCGCTATGTGCAAGGCGGTATCGGCCAGGATGAAGCCAATGCCCTGCGCAAGACCCCGGGCTACGACCTGCACGTCGAGCTCTCGACTGGCCCTGGCGGCGAATTCGAGAGCGGCGCAAACGTCGACATCTATAATGCCCAGGGCAAACCGGTACTCAGCGTCCCGGATGCCGGGCCGCTGCTGTATGTGCAATTGCCACCGGGCCAGTACAAAGTCACGGGTAACGCCCAAGGTGAAACGCGGCAGCAAATGGTGACCGTGAACGGCAAGACACCTGCCACCGTGAACCTGAACTGGCGTTGATGATGAAAAGGCAGGCGGGGGTACAGATGTGCTCTCGCCTGAATGGAGCGCATCGCCATGAGCCTGGACCTTCAGCTGGAGATGTTGGACGAGCGGGGCTATGTGTTGCTCCCCGGTGTGCTCGAACCCCTGCGTATCGCCTTGTTGCGCTGCGCCATCGATGACCTGCAGCCCATCCACTGGGACTACCAAGGGCTGCTGGAACACTACAAATGCGTGTTCAACCGCAACCCGTTGTGGTTGCCTTTTCTCGACCTGCCACCCCTGATTGCGCTGGCTGAAGCGGCACTGGGCGCCGACTGCCATGTGATCGGGCAAACCGCCTGGCGCAGCCACCCCGGTTACCCCGGCGTGGCCCTGCATCTTGACCACCTGCCCATGCAGTTGCCCGGCTGGCTTAGCGAGCGGGGCGACTTTACCCAGCCCATGCAGATCCTGACGGCACAGTTGTACCTCAGCGATATCGACCATCACATCGGGCCGACCTGGATCGTGCCTGGTAGCCACCGCGCCGCGCGCCCACCCCAAGCCGGTGAAGACCAGTGGCAAGGCCGCGAAGCCCACCCGGTGTTGTGCAAGGCGGGTGACGCACTGGTGTTTCGCAGCGATGTCTGGCACAGCGGCGGGGCCAACTGCACACAGTCACGCGAGCGCGACATGCTGCAAGTGCACTATGGCCGGCGCATGGTTGCGCAAAAGTTTTCACCGTATTTGAACTGGCAATTCAACCCACACGTACTGGCAGAGGCCACGGCCCGGCAGAGGCGCTTGCTTGGCGAGCACGAAGAAGCGGAATACGACTGAGGGTGCTGCACGGAATTTAGCCAATAGTGGCAATTAACTTTCAACTTTCTGTTTAACTGGACAATAATCAAAAGATTATTACTTCGTATGACCGGGTGGGATGCACCGGTCAGCGCATAAAACGAGGGGCCCAAGCCCCCGCTGCCGTGTAGACCATCAGGAGAGTCGTTGATGAAAACCCGTCTAGCAGCTTCGCTGGCCGCTGCAGTGCTGGCCTTTGCCGGGGCGAATCTGGCCCAGGCCATGCAAGTGTCCGGCGCCGTTGGCGCTACTGGCCAAGGCGACATGACCTACCGTATTGGCATGTCGTTCGAATGGGACAAGAAATGGCTGGAAAGCAGCACAGGCCATGTGACTGGTTACTGGGATGCGGCCTACACCTACTGGGAAGGCGGTGATGCCAGTGGCGCGCATTCGCTGTCGTTCAGCCCTGTGTTCACGTATGAGTTCAGCGGTTTTACCTACACGCCATACATCGAGGCCGGCATTGGCCTGGCGGCGTTTTCCAAGACCGACGTGGGCGACCATCGCCTGGGCTCGGCGGTCAACTTCGAAGACCGCATCGGCTTTGGCCTGAAGTTGCCAGGGGCACAGAAGGTGGGGATCCGAGCGATGCATTACTCCAATGCCGGGCTCAAGCAGCCTAACGACGGGATCGAGTCGTACTCGCTGTTCTACAGCAAAGGCTTCTGAGATTTTGGGGCCGCTCCTACAGGGAATCGCATACCCCTGTAGGAGCGGCCTTGTGTCGCGAAAGGGCTGCACAGCAGCCCCGGCAATTCAGAAGGTATAGGAAATCCCGGCCTGTACGGTCCGCGGAGCGCCCGGGTAGACGTAGCTGTTGAACGCGCCCTCGTCATAACCCTTGTTGAACACGTTCTTCACATCCAGGTTCAACCGCACGTGCTCGTTGACCTTGTAGAAGCTCAACAGGTCGACCACGCTGTAGCGCTCCATGGTGTAGGTAGTCGCCTGGGTCTGCCCGGCGCGGTCATCCACATACTTCACGCCAACCCCCAAGCCCAGCCCCTTGGCCAGGCCATCCTGGAACTCGTAGGTGTTCAGCAAGCTGAAGGTGTTGCGCGGGATGTTGGCCAGGCGCGTGCCGGTGGGAATGTTGTTGTCCTCGGTCACTTCGGCATCGACATAGGCATAGCCACCTATCACCCGCCACTCTGGGGTCAGGTTGCCCGCGATATTGATGTCCAGGCCCCGGCTACGTACCTCGCCAGCCGCTACCTTGAAGGTGCCTGTAGGGTCGTTCGGGTCGTTGGTCAGCACGTTTTCCTTGACGATGTGGTAGATGGCCGCGTCGATGCTCAACTGACGATCCAGCGCCTCCCATTTCACACCCAGCTCGTAGGACTTGCCTTTCTCCGGGTCAAAGCCACCGCCGCCGCTGGCAGGCGTGCCGGTGTTGGGCTTGAAGGAACGCGCGGTGTTGGCATAGACCGCCACGGTGTCGGTGAGGTCGTAGATCAGGCCAAAGCGCGGGGTGACGCCGTTTTCGCCCTTGCTGAAGTCGCGGTTGGTAGGACGCTTGTCGTCATAGTCGTGCTCGAATCGTTCGAAGCGCACGCCGGCCAATGCCTTCAGGCGCTCGGTCAGTGCTACCTGGTCCTGGATGAAGTACGCCCAGGTCTGCAAGTTTTCCTTATCCCAAGTGGTGGGGGCTGCAGCCAACGTCGGCCTTGGCTGGCCCAGCACCGGATTGTAGATGTCGATCGGGTAGGACGCCGTGGAGCGTCGGATAATCGAGTTGTAATCGTAATTCTCGTACTCGACACCCGTCAGCAAGGTGTGGCTGAACGTACCAGTATCGAAATGCCCGGTCAGGTTCAATTGCCAGTCGCGGTCGGTCCACTCCAACTTGCGGTAGTTGAAGTTGCGCTGCAGCGTGCGGCCGTCTGCTGGTGCACCATTGGCTTCGACCGCATTCCCCTTGAGGCTACCATCCAGGAACTGGAACCCACCCCCCAACGTCCAGTTGTCGTTGAGCAGGTGCTCGAAGCGCACCTGGGCCATGTTGTTGTCGTTGTGCAGCAGGTTGTCGCTGCCTTTTTCCCAGATGTAAGTGTCACGCGAGGCGCTGCCGGTCTGGGTGGGGTAGCGGGTCAGGCCGCGGTCCAGTGGGTGGTTGTTACGCATGAAGTCGCCTTCGAAGACGATCTTCGTGCTGTCGTTGACCTGCCAGCTGACCACCGGCGCCACGTCATAGCGCTCGCTTTCCACGTCATCACGGAAGCTGTCGCCGCCTTCACCAAGCACGTTCAGGCGGTAGGCCAGCGAGCCGTCCTGGTTCAGCGGCCCGGTGGCGTCGAGGGTGGCGCGGTGCATGCCCTGGTCATCGAACTGGCTGCCCAGGGTGACCTTGGATTCCGGCAGCGGCTGCTTGCTGACCACGTTGAAGGTGCCTCCAGGGTCGCCACGGCCGTACAGGCTGCTGGCCGGGCCACGAATCACCTCCAGGCGTTCGACGGTGTTGGCGTCCGGGGCGTTGGGGTAGCCACGGTTGATCGGGAAACCGTTGCGGTAGAACTCGCCGGTGGTAAAGCCACGCACGGTAAAGGTGGTCAGGCCCTGGCCGCCAAAGTTGTTGGCGCGGCCGACGCCGCCGGCGTAGTCCAGGCCGTCCTGCAAGCGTGTAGCGCCGGTGTCTTCCAGTACATCCTTGGGTACCTCGCTGACCGATTGCGGCGTTTCGTGCAGTGCGGTGTCGGTGCGGGTGGCACTGGCCGAGCGGGTGGCCTTGTAGCCAACTACCTGGCCATCGGCGCGTTCGCTGTCGGCGCTGCTGGTGATGTTCAGGGCCTGGAGCTCTATCTGAGCGGGGTCGCTGAGCGGTTCAGGCTCGGCAAAGGCCAGCGGGGAGACGGCATGAAGCACACAAAGCGAAACGAACGTGCGACGCATCGACGGTACGATCCTGGAGTAGGGCGCTGAAGGAAGGGTGGGGACGCGCCGCGAAACTACTACGAATCATTATCAAATGCATTCTTTTTAAGTGGTACTGGTGTACCAGATACCAAGCAGGTTTATCGGCGCTGGATTCTTCGCGGGTAAACCCGCTCCTACAGGATCATCACAGGTCCAAGCTTTGTGGAGTACCTGTAGGAGCGGGTTTACCCGCGAAGAGGCCAGTCCAGGCTACCCAGCCTTCAGCGAACCGCCTTGATCGCCAGCACATTGCACAGCGGATGCTCCAGCACATGCGCCGTGGTCCCGCCCAGGAACGTCTGCATGGCGTCATGCCGGTGGCTACCCATCACGATCACATCGGCCCGGCTATGGCCAACGAACTGGGCAATCGCCCTGATCGCCGCCCCTTCCATGAAGTGCCTGCGCTCCAGCGGAATCTGGTGATGGTCGCCCAGCCGGTTGAACGCCGCCCGCTGCGCAGTCCGCACGCTGCCATCAAAGCCCGGCATGGTCACCGTTCCGGCACCAAAGTCGGCAATGTGGGTCTTGGCCGCGTCGCACACATGCAGCAGGTGCAATTCGGCATTGCACTGCAGGGCCAGGGCATGGGCGCAGTGGATCACTTGCTCATCCAGGTGCTCGCCAGCGCCATGGCTGTTCAGGTCTACGGCAGCGGCGATCTGCCGGGGCAAGGGCAGGCGGATGTCGCTGACCAGGTGCACGGCGACTGGGCTGTCCTTGAGCAGTTGCCAGTCCAGTGGCGTCACCAGCAGGCGCTTGAGCACAGGTTCGTGCTGCACATCCTTGACCAGCAAGTCGCAGCCCAGCCGTTCGACCCGTTCCAGCACGCTGCGCAGCGGGTCACGGGTCAGCAGAAGTTCGGTGGACACGTCCAGGCCGGCATTGCCCAGCTGTTCGGCTTCGTCCGCCAGCCATTGGCGGTTGTCGCTGAGCAGCCGCTCACGTTCGCGGCCATCGCTCATCAAGCCAAAGGTATCGACATCGTCGACGAACACGTTGATATCCAGCAGGGCACCGCAGGACTCTGCCAGCGCCGCAGCGCGTTGCAACGCCGGCGTATGGCGCATCTGCGGGCCGAGCATGACGAACAGACGCTTGAACTGGCTCATCTCACACCTCCACGTGTGGCAGCCCCCCGGTGATCTGGTCTTGTTTAGTCTAGACCGCACTGGGCTGCATGAGCACCTGACAGAGGCTGGCGCGGCGCGGCGGGTCGGGTATCATGCGGGCCCCACCATTTTCACGAGGCCCGTCCCATGTCCCTGAGTGCTGAACAGATCGGCGAATTCCGCGCCTTCGCCGAGCAGTTGGCCGATGCTGCCGCTGTGGCGATCAAGCCATATTTCCGTGCCAGCCTGGATGTCGAGGACAAGGGCGGGCGCCTGTACGACCCGGTGACCGTGGCCGACAAGGCGGCCGAGGACGCCATGCGCGAGCTGATCCAGGCCCATTACCCCGCGCATGGCATTCTCGGCGAAGAAGCCGGCGTAGCCGTTGGCAGCAGCCCGCTGACCTGGGTGCTCGACCCGATTGACGGCACCCGCGCCTTCATCACCGGCCTGCCGCTGTGGGGCACGCTGATTGCCCTGAACGACGGCACGCGCCCGGTAGTCGGGGTGATGAACCAGCCGTTCACCGGCGAGCGCTTTGTCGGCACCCCGGCAGGTGCCTGGCGCAGCGGTACGCCACTGAAGGCCCGTGCCTGTACTGACCTGGCTTCGGCCACGCTGATGTGCACCACGCCGGACATGTTCGATACTGCCGAGCGCAAGGCCGCGTTCGAAGCCGTTGCCGGCAAGGCGCGCTTGATGCGTTACGGTGGCGATTGCTATGCCTACTGCATGTTGGCTTCGGGCTTTGTCGACGTAATCGTCGAGGCGAGCTTGCAGCCCTATGACGTGCAGGCGCTGATGCCGATCATCGAAGGGGCGGGTGGCGTGATCACCGCCTGGGATGGCAGCAGTGCGCAGGATGGTGGGTGCGTGGTGGCCTGTGGTGACCCGGCGCTGCATGCGCAGATGGTGGAGATGTTGCGTCACGCCATGTGATCTTGTGTTGCCTGTGCCGGCCTCTTCGCGGGTAAACCCGCTCCTACAGGATCACCACAAATTCTGAAACCTGTGCAATCCCTGTAGGAGCGGGTTCACCCGCGAAGAGGCCGGCATAGGCATCCAGAATCTCCAACCACCGCACTTTTTCCCATTTACGGGCTCTATGTTTGGCCAGGCCGCTCTGATCCCCAGTGCAGCCACCGAATATCGACCCGGTGCCGATGGTTGCAAGCTACCCAAATTTCTTCCCCCGCCTGCTGCTGGCAGGCGCCCTCACATGCCTGTGCGCCTGCACCCAGGAGCAAGGCCGCGACATGGTCAACCAGTTCAATAACGGCAAACCCAGCGAGTTGTTCCAGACCAGCGTCGACCGCCTGGCCACCCTGTCCATGCGCGACAACCTGCAAAGCCTGTACCTGCTGATGAACAAGCTGTACCTGCGTAACCCCAACCAGTGGAAGATGTCCGGCTATGTGGATGCCGCCACTGCCGAGCGGCAGATCCGCATCGCCATCGAACAGCGCCAGCCGTTGGCGCAACTGGGTAACCGCCGCGACCTGGCGGCGTTGAGCTACGCCTTGAGCCCGGAGTTTCGCGGCGACCGGGTCGGAGCGTTCATCTACGCCATCGGCAGCATGCTGATTACCGCGCACAGCGGGCGTACCGAGTTCTACATGACCGATACCCTCGACCCGCTGTTCATCAACAACGCCGCACGCAATATCGAAAAGGCTACCTGGATGCTAAGCCAGCGGCAGGATGCCAATGGGGTGCTGCTGCTGTTCTCCAATGAGATTTCGGAGGAGGGCAGCAACCTGAGTTTTGCCGTAGAGTTCGGCAAGATCGTGGCGCGGCTGGATTTGTTGGCGGAGTTGCTGGATGAGCGGTATCGGCGGATTGGGCTCAACTATGCCCAGAGTCTGCTGCTGATGAATTTCCTCCCAGTACAGTGACATTGACCGTTGCGCCGCCCCGCCCCTATAGAACCCTTCGCCTCAGCGAGAATTGTAAAGCCCGTATGCTGCGCCGATAGCGCTAATTTCAAGGCATGTAAACTAATAAATTTGCCAGTTGTAAAAGGGAAGATATTTTGGGAGTGTTAAATTTATCGCTGTCGTGCGAATGAATGATATGTGGAGGTGTGACTTGAATATTTATACGGTATATGGGTTTTCGGAGGGCAGAGGTGGTGGGTTTCTAAAATTTAAGGGCGAGTATTTGGATGTCGCTTCCGAATCGTATTTTTTGGGCAACGGATACAGAATGTATAGTCCAATTTTGATGCGATTTCATAGCGCAGATAGCCTCAGTCCTTTCGGCGAAGGCGGTTATAATGCTTATGCATTTGTCTCAGGTGACCCTGTTAATTACGGAGACCCGTCAGGGCACATACGCGTTCAACCGAAAATCTACGACTACAGCGGGAAGGGTAAAACCATCAATGGAGTAGACGTATTTAGAGGGCCGGATCCAGAAAGGCCCGGAAAGAAGATAACCACTATCTTTGCGCATGGATCACCATCTGGTATCTCAATGGAAATTGATGGCAAACCGACTCTTGTGCCTGGTAAAAGATTTATTCCAATGCTGGAAAAAGAAGGTATAAAGTTGAAAGGTCGGACAACGCATATGGCGTTTTGCTACTCATCAACCGCACTTGAGCAATTCCCGGGTACGTCGCTGGCACAACTGATGGCCAATCATACTGGAAAACCATCTATTGGTTATAAGGGAGTCATGCCATTTAACCATTCTCCGCCGCGTCTGATGTCATCAAAAGCGTCAGGAGTCCAGATGGGGTACTTTGTGCAGAGAGTAGGCGAAAAACAGCGTGAGGTTTTAAATCCTCCTCCAGCTACAGGGGTGCGAGCAGTTATCAACCGTATTCGCCGTTTGTTTTAGAAAAACTTCTCGCGGGTCATAGTAGCTGCAGGATAGCCCGCCGATAACGCTGCCCGGCCAAGCTCATGCTGTTGTTGTGGCTCGCCCCCGGCACCAGCAGCAATGTCTTGGGTTCCTGTGCGGCCTCGAACAACTGTTGGCTGAAACGCGGCGGCACGAAGCGGTCATCCAGCCCGTGCACCAGCAGCACGGGCAAGCCAACATCCTTGATCTTGTCCAGCGAGTCGAACTTCTGCGACATCAACCAGCGCACCGGCAGGGACGTGTTGGCCACCGCTGCCGCAACATCGCCCAGAGAAGTGAAGGTCGATTCCAGTATCAACCCACGTGCCGGTGCTGCAGCACCGCTCTTCTGTGCTTCAGCCGCCAACTCACTGGCCAGTTCCACCGCCACGGCACCGCCCAGCGAATGGCCAAAGATGAGGCGCTTGCCGGCATCCGGCTGCAATTGGGCGAAGCGCTCCCAGGCGATGCGTGCATCTTCATACACCGTGGCCTCTGAGGGCAGGTCACCACGGCTCTGGCCAAAGCCGCGGTAATCCACGGCCAGCACCGAATAGCCCATGGCATGCAGTTGCTCGATGCGGAACAACTGGCCGGCCAGGTTCCAGCGCACGCCATGCAGGTAGAGGATGGCCGGGGCATTGGCGCGCTTGGCCGGCCACCTCCAGGCGTGCAGGCTCTGGTTGGCGCTAAAACTGCGCGGGCGCAGGTCGAGCTCCTGCACGTCGCCGGGCAGGCCACGGAACCAGCTGGCCTGGCCGGGCTCGATGCGGAACACCAACTCGCGCTCCTTGTGCTGGAGGACGGCGCAGCCGGTGGGCAGGCCGATGACCAGCAGGGTGGCGCACAGCCAGGCGAGCCAGCGGCGGCGCAGGTGGGTGAGGAGGAGGGTAGGCATGGGGGCTTTTTTAGCAGATGCAGGCGGTTTGATGTGGGAAAGTGGCCGAATGGCTGGGTGGTTTGATAACAAGTTGTTTCTGGGGGTTATGGTTTTTCTGTGCGGGCCTCTTCGCGGGTGAACCCGCTCCCACAGGTACATCACAGGTTCTGATAGCTGTGCAGGACCTGTGGGAGCGGGTTTACCCGCGAAGAGGCCCGCACAGGCAACCGCAAATCACCGGCCGCCCAACGACTCAAGCAACGGCCTGAACTCATCCAGCAACCAATCCCGCAACCGCCGGCAACTGGACTCATGCTCCTTGTCTTCATTGAAGGCCAGGAAGTGGAAGGTGTCCTTGAGCACCAGTTCTTCTTCCACCGGCCTTACCAGCAGCCCCTGCGCAACCAGCGGCGCCACCAGGTGGTGCCAGCCCAGCGCCACGCCCTGGTTGCCCAGGGCCAGTTGCACCAGCAGGTTGTAGTCGTTGGCATTGAAAAAATGCGGCGCCGTGTTGGCGCGGCTTTTCAGGTCGATGTCATGGAAGGCCAGCCACACGTTCCAGTCCACATGCTCGGCCACCTGTGATCGGCCATAGGGGCTCAGGTTCAGCAGGGTGCCATCACGCAAGCCTTGCAGGGTGCGTACTTCCGGGTGCTGGGCCAGGTACTGCGGCGTGCACACCGGGTAGATCACGTCATGGTTGAGCGGGTGGCAGCTGTAACCTGCCTGGATCTTGCCCAGCTTGGTGATGTAGATGTCCGGGCGCACCCCCGGCTCCATCGACAGGAAGTTCTGCGTGGTGACCAGGTTGATGTCGATGTCCGGGTTCTCGTCGAAGAACCGGGGCATGCGCGGGCCCATCCACAAGGCCGCGAACGCCGGTGAACAGCACAGGGTGACCACGTGCTTGGTGTTGGTGTTGCTGCGGATGCGCTCGGCGGCCTGGGAAATGTTGACGAACGACAACTGCACCGCATCGAAGAAGATCGAGCCAGCCACGGTCAGCTCTACCGCACGCCCCACGCGGGTGAACAACTCGGCGCCCAGGTAGGTCTCCAGCTCACGGATCTGCCGGCTGACGGCGGCCTGGGTCACGCACAACGCCTCGGCGGCACGGGTGAAGTTCTGGTACTTGGCGGCGGCGACGAAGACTTTCACCGCGCGCAGCGAGGGCATCTTGATCAACGTCTGATCGGGTTCGGAGTGTCTGACCATGGGGCGGGGCGAGGTCCTTCGTCTAGCCAATCGACCCACTCTAGCTTGTTCCACGCCTGCTGGTAAGTGCGCAGGGGCTCTGGGGCCGGGCTTCGGCGCCGATTGATAACTTCAGGTAATGGTTTGCGCCATGCAAATGTCGTTGGACCCGCTCTGGATCAGGGCCTAACGTTAATCACACGGCGCGACATTCGAGACATCGATGTCGAACAACTTTTTGAAGCAGGACATTCTGCGTGCCGGTTTCGACTCACGTTCGATTTTGAACGGACTGCCAAGCGTACTCGCACTGATCTCTACCCGCCTTATTGAAAGTGCGATGTTGAAAGATTGGTTAATAAGCATAATAAAGAGGGTCGTATGAGCCATGCCGATGAGATTCTTTCGGTAAAAAACATCTTCAAAGTGTTCGGTCCCAACCCGAACATGGCCATGGAGATGCTCCGCAAGGGTGCCGACAAGAACGAAATCTTCAGCAAGACCGGCCACGTCGTCGGCGTGTTCGATGCAAGCTTTTCCGTCAAGCGTGGCGAGATCTTCGTCATCATGGGCCTGTCCGGCTCGGGCAAGTCGACCATGGTGCGGCTGTTCAACCGCCTGATCGAGCCCACCTCCGGCAGCATTCACCTCAACGGCAAGGAAATCACCGGGCTCTCCGACAAAGACCTGCTGGACGTGCGCCGCAAGGAAATGGGCATGGTGTTCCAGTCCTTTGCACTGATGCCGCACATGAGCGTGCTGGAAAACACCGCCTTCGGCCTGGAAATTGCCGGCGTGCCGGAAAGTGAGCGCCACAGCCGCGCCCGTGAAGCCTTGAGCCAGGTTGGCCTGGCCGGCCACGAGCACAGCTACCCGCACCAGTTGTCTGGCGGCATGCAGCAGCGTGTGGGCCTGGCCCGGGCGCTGGCCAACGACCCGGCGATCCTGCTGATGGACGAAGCGTTCTCGGCCCTCGACCCGCTAATCCGCAGCGAAATGCAGGGCGAGTTGATTCGCCTGCAGGCCGAGCAGCAGCGCACCATCATCTTCATTTCCCACGACATCGAGGAAGCCATCCGCATCGGCCATCGCATCGCCATCATGGAAGGCGGCCGCGTGGTGCAGATCGGCACCCCGCAAGAGCTGATCAACGAACCGGCCAACGACTACGTGCGCACCTTCTTCAAGAGCTTCGACAGCTCGCGGGTGCTCAAGGCCGGTGATGTGGCCAAGTTCGACCCGGCGGTGGTGTGCAAGGTCAACGGCAAGGCACCGAGCTTCCAGGCGGGTGTACCGTTTGGCTATCTGGTCGATGACCGCGGGCAGCTGCTGGGCGTGGTTGACACCGACGCCAACGGCGCCAGCGCCAGTGACCGCTACAGCCTGCACGAGCAGCGCCCGGTGTACACCGATACGCCGCTGCACGAGGTGCTGGGCATTGCCGCCGACCTGCCGTACCCGGTACCGGTGCTCGACCGCCAGGGGGCCTTCAAGGGCACGCTGTCGAAGAACGAGCTGCTGCAGACCCTGAGCCGCAATTAAAACAACAAAGAGGTAAGCCCTCATGTCCGAATTCAGCCTTCTCGATCCGTTCCAGGCGGCCACCATCCCGTTGGGTGACTGGGTTACCGCCACCCTGAACTTCCTGGTGCACAACTTCCGCGAGGTGTTCCGCGCCATCCGCTGGCCGATCGACCAGGTGCTCAATGGCATCGAGTTCACGCTGCAGAGCATCCCCCCGACCATCGGCATCATCCTCTCGTCGTTGCTGGGCTGGCAGCTGGCGGGCAAGCGCATGGCGGTACTGTGCTTCATCACCCTGACCTTGCTCGGCTTGATCGGTGTGTGGTCGGAGTCGATGACCACCCTGGCGCTGGTACTGACCTCGGTGTTCTTCTGCGCGGTCATCGGTATTCCGCTGGGCATCGTCTGCGCCCGCAGCAACCGCCTGGAAAGCATTATCCGGCCGCTGCTCGACGCCATGCAGACCCTGCCGGCATTCGTTTACCTGGTACCGGTGGTGATGCTGTTCGGCATCGGCAACGTGCCCGGGGTACTGGTGACCATCGTCTTTGCCCTGCCGCCGCTGGTGCGCCTGACCAACCTGGGCATCCGCCAGGTGCCGGAAGACAAGATCGAAGCCGCCCGCGCCTTTGGCTGCACCCCACGGCAGATGCTGACCCGCGTGCAACTGCCGCTGGCCACCTCGACCATCATGGCTGGCCTTAACCAGACCCTGATGCTGTCGCTGTCGATGGTGGTGATCGCCTCGATGATTTCGGTTGGCGGCCTGGGCCAGATGGTACTGCGCGGCATCGGCCGCCTGGACATGGGCCTGGCCACGGTCGGTGGCGTGGGGCTGGTGCTGCTGGCGATCTTCCTTGACCGCCTGACTCAGGCCATGGGCGCCCGCACCAGCGCCGACCCGAGCCTGCGCTGGTACCACACCGGCCCGGTAGGCGTGGTGATGCGCCTGTGTGGCGCGGCACAACCGCAAGGGCGGCGCAAGACCGCCTGAGCACTGCAAGACTTTTGAGACGTTCGATCTGCCGCACTCAAGATAAAAACCAGAAGAAGGTAAGCGACGATGTACGAATCCAAGTTCTCCCGCAGCATCCTCAAATGCGCCACGGCGCTGACTCTGGTGGCCGCCGCGCTGGGCGCACACGCCTCGGCGGAAAAGCCCGGTGACGGCGTGAAGGTAACGCCGATCTTCCCCTCCATCGCTGAAGAGCGCTTCCGTGGCGAAGTGGCCATGGAAGGCCTGCGCGAGCTGGGCTACAAGGTACAGGAGCCGAAGGAGACCGAGTACGGGGTGATGATGGTGGCGCTGGCCAACGGCGACGCCGACTTCACCGTGCACCTGTGGGAGAAGCTGCACAACCAGTTCTACCAGCAGGCCGGTGGTGACGATGTAATGGTCAAGACCGGCAACATCCTGCCGGGCGTGGCCCAGGGCTACCTGATCGACAAGAAAACCGCCGATCAATACAACATCAAGTACATCACCGACCTGAAGAAGCCCGAAATCGCCAAGCTGTTCGACACCGACGGCGACGGCAAGGCCGACATGACCGGTTGCAACCCGGGCTGGGGCTGCGAGCTGGTAATCGCCCACCATATGAAGGCCTACGACCTGGACAAGAGCATTACCGTCAACCAGGGCTCGTATTTCGCGCTGATGGCCGACACCATCACCCGCTACAAGGAAGGCAAGCCGATCTTCTACTTCACCTGGGTACCGCAGTGGATCGCCAGTGTGCTGGTTGAAGGCAAGGACGTGGTCTGGCTGGAAGTGCCGAAGACCGACCTGCCAGACGGCAAGAACGACGTCGATACCATGTACCACGGCAAGAACCTGGGCTTTGCCATCGATAAGGTGGTGGCCGTGCTGAACAAGGATTTTGCCGAAAAGAACCCGGCGGCGCTTAAGTTCCTGTCGCTGGTACAGATCAGCACCGACGACGAGAGCAACCAGAACCTGAAGATGCAGCAGGGCGAGAAGAAGCCTGCCGACATCACCCGCCATGCCAAGGAATGGGTAGCGGCGCACCGCCAGCAGTTTGACCAGTGGCTGCAGGCCTCGCGTGATGCTGCGGCCCAGGCCGGCAAGTAACCTGATCCATCAGTGTTGGCTTCTTCGCGGGTAAACCCGCTCCTACAGGCCGTTGTAGGAGCGGGTTTACCCGCGAAGAAGCCAACGCGATTTCCGCTGTTGAGTTAAAGCCATGAGCCATTTCGAAAGCATCCTCAAGAACACCAACCTGGCCCACCTGGACCCCGCCATCCGCACATCCCTTTCAATGCCGTGCCAGCGCGTGGCTTTCGTTCTGCGTGAGCACTTCTCGATGATGGCCTTCACCGCCGCCATGGACAGCCTGGTCACCGCCAACCTGATGAGCGCCACGCCGTTGTTCCAGATTTACGTAGTGGGCGAGGGCGAGCAGGTGATGAGCGACCTGGGTATCGCCTTGCCGGTAAACACCCAACTTGCCGACCTCGACGTACAGGGCCTGGACTGCCTATTGGTGTGCGGTGGCTTCCGCGTTCGCCTGGAAACCGCCCCCCAGCTGCGTGCCAAGCTGCGCCAGGCCGATCAGCACGGCTGCCAGTTGGGCGGCTTGTGGAACGGTGCCTACTTCCTCGCCGAAGCCGGTTTGCTCAACGACCACGACTGCGCCTTCCACCCCGATGGCCGGGCGATGATGAACGAGTTGTTCCCCAAGGTGCGTATCAGCCGCCAGGCCCATGTGCTGGACCGCCGCCGCATGAGCTGTGCAGGTGCCAGCAGCGCGCTGGACATGATGCTGGCCTTGCTTGAACACTGCGGTGGCGCGCCGCTGCGCCGCGCCGTGGAGCAGATGCTGGCCTGTGACCGCGCGCGGGTGATGAGTGACGCACCGGCCAGCGCGCCGGAAATCGACCCCAGCCTGCCCAAAGGCGTGCGCCTGGCGCTGGAGCTGATGCACGCCAATATCGAGGACCCGATCGGCATCGACGAAATTGCCGAGCATGCCGGCTTGTCCCGCCGGCACCTGGAGCGCCTGTTCCGCCGCCATGTGCAGGCCACGCCACCGCGTTATTACCTGGAACTGCGCTTGACCCATGCACGGCAGTTGCTGCAGCACACCAGCAAGTCATTGACCGAAGTGGCCGTGGCCAGCGGGTTTGTCAGCTTCCCGCATTTCTACCGGCGTTTCCGTGAGCTGTTTGCCATTGCGCCAAGGCAATACCGGGCCCGTAGCCAGGGCTGGGCGGGGCGGCAGGAAGTGGCGGTGCATTGAGTGCTTGTCACAAGATTTTCAGCGCCTGTGAGATCGAGCGCCGCCCGCGCGGCGCTTCGCGGGGCAAGCCCGCTCCCACTGTCTATTTCGGGCCAGTCACTTCTGTGAAGTCACCGCTGTCCGCCTTGTTTGTCCCATTTGATATCGAAGGGGACGCAGTTGCTCTTCATCGATCTCCAGCCATGCACCAAGGCTGCCACCCACCTGGCACAGGAATAACTGGCCCGAAACAGATGTGGGAGCGGCCTTGTGCCGCGAAGCGCCGCGCGGGCGGCGCTCGATCTTCGCATCAACCTAAACTCCAAGACATGCGGCCAGCGGGCAGTGCATCACCAACTTAGCCCCCCCAAACTCGCTTTCGCCAATCTCCAACCCGAACCCGTGCAAGTCGACGATTGCCGCAACGATCGACAAGCCCAGCCCGAACCCGGCATGCCGGTGGCCTTCGTCGCTGCGGTAGAAGCGTTTCAGCACTGCAGTGCGTTCCGCTTCCGGAATACCCGGCCCACTGTCCTCGATGGCCACATGTACGCCGTTGTCGTCCTGGGTTGCGGTGATCCGCACCTGCCCACCTTCAGGCGTGAACTTGATAGCGTTGCCCACCAGGTTGGCCAGTGCCTCGAACAGCAGTTCGCGGTCACCGTGCAGCGCGGGTAGCTGGGCAGGCTGGCGCAGCGCCAGGCGAATAGCGCCATCTTCAGCCAGCGGCAGGTAGAAGTCGTGCAACTCCACCAGCAGTTCGTGCGGGTCAAGCTGGACGAAGCCCGCTCGGCGCTGGCGGTCTTCCAGTTCGCTGATACGCAGCAACCCGCGAAAACGCGCCATCAGGGTGTCGGTTTCACCAATGGCCTGGTCCAGCGCCTCGGCTTGCGCAGAGTCCACGTCACTCTGCTGGCGTATCCGGTACAGCTGGGCGCGCAAGCGGGTCAGCGGGGTGCGCAGGTCATGGGCAATGTTGTCGCACACGCCTTTGACCTCATGCATCAGCCGCTCGATGCGGTCGAGCATGGCATTGACGATGGCCGCCAGCATGTCCAGCTCGTCGCGCCGGGCCGACAGTGGCAGGCGGTGCGTCAGGTCGCCAGCGACGATCAGCTCGGCCTGGGCCTGGATCGCGCGGATTCGCTTGAGCGGCCGGCGCCGTAGCAGGTACCAACCGGCAAAGCCCGGGATCAGGGTCAACGAGATGCCCCAGAGCAGGGCATCGAGAATGATACGGGTAACCACGAACAGTGAGCCATTATCGCGGAACAGCACCAACCAGCGGCCATCCTGGACCTTGATGGCGACCGCGTCGCAGCTGTCGCGAGGCATGCGCGGGTCGTCGGCATCCAGGCAACGCTTCAGCTCATGGATTTTGCCGTCCAGGCGCAGCTCTGGGGGCAGGGTACGAACACTGCCGCCAATCGGGTTGAGCTGGGGGTCGAACAGGCCGTAGGCGTCAAAGCTGCGTTCTTCGAAGGCCTGGCTGGCGATCAGGGCGTCGTCCAGCTGTTTTCCACTCATGTGCGCGAACAGGTGCTGGCGCTGCAGCATGGAATGGCGGGTGAGTTTGTTCAGGTAGCTGGATACCTCGAAATACAGCACCCCCATGAGGATGCTGCTCCAGGCCACGAACAGAAAGCTGTACAGCGCCAGCAGACGGCTGGTCGAAGAGCTCCAGCCCTTAGACGGGTTCAGCAATGGCATAGCCGGAGCCCCGTACGGTACGGATCAGCGGCGACTGGCCGGGTGAGTCGATTTTCTTGCGCAGGCGGCCGATGTGCACGTCGATCAGGTTGGTGCCGGGGTCGAAATGGTAGCCCCAGACTTCCTCGAAAATCATCATCCGCGTGATCACCTGGCCGCTGTGGCGCATCAGGTACTCCAGCAGCTTGTACTCGGTCGGCAGCAAATTCAGCGTATTGTCACCGCGCCGCGCCTCGTGGCTGATCAGGTCCAGTTGCAGGTCGGCGACCTGCAGGCGGGTCTGGGTCATGGGCACGCTGTTGCGGCGCAGCAATACCTCGACCCGTGCGGCCATTTCGTCAGAGGCAAAGGGCTTGGTCAGGTAGTCGTCACCGCCGGCACGCAGGCCACGCACTCGCTCGTCGACGTCGGAGAGGGCGCTGATCATCAGGATCGGCGTGGCGATCTTGAGGCTGCGCAGGGTGGTGACGATGGTCAGGCCATCGACCTCGGGCAGCATGCGGTCGAGGGTGATCAGGTCGTAACCGCCGGCTATGGCCTTGGCCAGGCCTTCTCGGCCATTGTCGGCCCAATCCACCTCCAGGCCGTGGCTGGTAAGTTCGGCGACGATTTCCTGGCCGGTGACGGCGTCGTCTTCGATGGTCAGTACGCGAGGCATGCTGGATCCTGGGCATCTAATAGAGACTTGATTGTGCCAAAGAATAGCCAACCGGCGATTTAAGAAAAATTCATCTAGGGTGTTTGCCTGGTCTGGCCTCTTCGCGGGTAAACCCGCTCCTACAGGGATATCACCGCCCTTGAGGCCGGCGCTGTCCTGTAGGCGCGGGTTTACCCGCGAAGCAGGCGCCGCGGTGTTTCAGCGTGCGCCTATCCCTTCAGCATGCATGATCTGCGCAATGATCGGCACCGGGGTCATCAGGTGCGAGCGCATCATCGCACTGGCACGCTTGGCGTCGCGGGCCAGGATCACCTCGACCAGCGCCGCATGCTCCTGGCGCTTCAGTTCCAGCGCCTGTTCGGAAAACACCGTCTGCGTCAGCCACAGGTGGCGGTAGCGCTCAGCCTGGTCGAACAGGTAGGTGCGCGCCTGCAGCAGGTGCTTGGAGCCACAGCCCGAAGCAATGGCGGTATGGAATGCCTTGTGGCGCTCGTCCCACACATCCAGGCGCTGCTCGCGGGTTTTCACTTCCACCACCTTGGCCAGGGTATGCGAGTGAGCCAGCACCGACGCCTCCCAGGCGTCATCGCCGCGCTCAATGGCCAGGGCGATGATCATCGCCTCCAGGTTGGCGCGGGCATCGTAGATGTCGTTCATCTCGTCCAGCGACATGGGCGCCACGCGGTAGCCTTTCTGGCTGATGGCGTTGACCAGGTGCTCGGCCACCAGTTGCGACAGCGCTTCGCGCAGCGGGCCCACGCCCAGGTCGTAGCGTTCCTTCAGGGTGCTCATCAACAGCTTTTCACCGGGCTTGAACACGCCGCGGATGATGTCCTTCTTGAGCCTCTCATACCCGCTGAATGCTGAGTTTTGTCGGGGGGCGAGCGCTTCCAAGATCCTGTTCCTCAAAACGTTTTGCCGATCATACCGAAACCCTCTGCTGACGAAAAACAATGGACAATCACGACAAGTATCGTCGAAACATAAAAATGTAGACATTTTGCGTGAGTGGCGATATTTTTACTTCGCCCGCACTGATCCAGGTCACACCACCGGACGGCGCCACCCACCTTTTAAGCCAGGACACTGCCATGAACGCCTTTACGCAGATCGACGAACTTGTGATGCCGCTGCCGCTCGAACCGCGTGGTTACACCATCGCCCCCTCGAAACAATCGCCGCGCCTGCTGCAACTGACCTTTGCCCAGGAAACCGTCGAAGCGTTCGTCAAAGCCGTGGCCGAGTGGCCGGTGCAGGCGCTGGAGTACAAGTCGTTCCTGCGTTTCCGTGTCGGCGAAATCCTTGACGAGCTGTGCCAGGGCACCTTGCGCCCGGTGCTGCTCAACACCATCCTCGACCGTGCCAGCGGCGGCATGCTGATCACCCCGCTGGGCCTGGATGACGTGAGCCAGGCCGAGGACATGGTCAAGTTCACCACCGCCTGTGCGCACCTGATCGGCCGCTCCAACTACGACGCCATGAGCGGCCAGTTCTATGCGCGTTTCGTGGTGGTCAACAGCGACAACTCCGACAGCTACCTGCGCCAGCCGCACCGGGTCATGGAGCTGCACAACGACGGCACCTTCGTGAACCAGATCACCGACTACGTGCTGATGCTGAAGATCGACGAAAAGAACATGGAAGGCGGCAACTCCCTGCTGCTGCACCTGGACGACTGGGAGCAGTGCGAGGAATTCTTCCGCCACCCGATGGCACGCCGGGAAATGCGCTGGACCGCACCGCCGAGCAAGAAAGTTGCCGAAGATGTGTTCCACTCGGTATTCGATACCGATGCCGAAGGCCGCCCGACCATGCGCTACATTGACCAGTTCGTGCAGCCGGAAAACTACGAGGAAGGCATCTGGCTGAACGCCTTGTCCGATTCGCTGGAAGGCAGCGAGAAGAAGGTTTCGGTGCCGGTGGGGGTGGGCAGCTTCCTGCTAATCAACAACCTGTTCTGGCTGCATGGTCGCGACCGTTTCACCCCGCACGATGGCCTGCGCCGTGAACTGATGCGCCAGCGTGGTTACGTCGCCTTCCCTAAACCGCTGTACCAGCGCGGGCAATAATGACAGGACGCGGGGCGGGCGCCCGCCCACGCGTCGTTGCACAAAACAATGCCACCAGGGCCCGCGCGGGCCTTGGTGAGCCAGCCAGGCAATGCCTGCGTGTGAGGTAAGGCTGTGTACGATTTCATCATTATTGGCGGCGGCATTGTGGGCATGTCCACGGCCATGCACCTGATCAAGGTCTACCCGGACGCGAAGATTCTCCTGCTGGAGAAAGAGTCCGGCCCGGCCCGCCACCAGACCGGCCACAACAGTGGCGTGATCCACGCCGGCGTCTACTACACCCCCGGCAGCCTCAAGGCGCGCTTCTGCCTGGAAGGCAACAAGGCCACCAAGGCCTTCTGCACCGAGCACGGCATTCGCTTCGATGAGTGCGGCAAGCTGCTGGTAGCCACCAACGACCTGGAAATGCAGCGCATGAAAGCGCTGTGGGAGCGCACCGAGGCCAACGGCCTGGAGCGCTACTGGCTGTCGGCAGACGAGTTGCGCGAACGCGAGCCCAACATCGTCGGCATGGGGGGCATCTTCGTGCCGTCCAGCGGCATCGTCAATTACGCGCAGGTGACCGCGGCCATGGGCGCCCAATTCCAGCGCGCTGGCGGCGAAATCCGCTATGGCGCCGAGGTGGTCGGCCTGCAGGAGCAAGCCAGCGAAGTGATCGTGCGCACGCAGCGCGACGAGTTCCGCAGCCGCTTCCTGGTGACCTGCTCGGGGTTGATGGCCGACCGTGTGGTGAGCATGCTGGGCCTGCGCACCGAGTTCGTCATCTGCCCGTTCCGCGGCGAGTACTACCTGCTGCCCAAACAGCACAACCAGATCGTCAACCACCTGATCTACCCGATCCCCGACCCGTCGATGCCGTTCCTGGGCGTGCACCTGACCCGCATGATCGACGGCACCGTCACCGTCGGCCCCAACGCGGTGCTGGCGATGAAGCGCGAGGGCTACCGCAAGACCGACGTCAGCCCCAGCGACCTGTTCCAGACCTTGACCACCCCCGGCATCCTCAAGGTGCTGGCGAAGAACTTCCGCCCGGGCATGATCGAGATGAAAAACTCGCTGTTCAAGGGTGGCTACCTCAAGCAGGTGCAAAAGTACTGCCCGAGCATCACCAAGGCCGACCTCACGCCATACCCGGCCGGCGTGCGTGCCCAGGCGGTGTCGCGCGACGGCAAGCTGATCGACGACTTCCTGTTCGTCAACACCGCGCGCAGCGTCAACGTATGCAACGCACCATCGCCCGCCGCCACCTCGGCCATTCCGATCGGCGCCTACATCGTCGACAAGGTGCGTGAGCAAGTCAGCCTGCAGGGCGGCAGCTTTCCCAAGGCAGATCTAACGGCCAGCCAGCGGGCGGCCAGCTGACACCCCGGTAACACCTTCTGCGGTTTCGATTTACTCAACCCGATCTGCCCTACTCACCATCTAGGGCAGGGCGGGCTTTTTCGCGCCCGCGTCGGTGACGTGCAGCCGGCGGCCCCAGCGTGGGCATGACAAAAACAACAAGGTAGCGCCATGCAAACCCACAAGAACAATTTGAGTCATGGATTGAAATCACGGCATGTCACCATGCTGTCCATTGCCGGCGTGATTGGCGCCGGCCTGTTTGTCGGCTCCGGCCGCGCCATCGCCGAAGCAGGGCCGGCTACCATCCTGGCCTATATCCTGGCGGGCGGCCTGGTGGTGCTGGTGATGCGCATGCTGGCTGAAATGGCCGTTGCATCGCCGGACACCGGCTCGTTTTCCACCTACGCCGACCTCGCCATCGGCAAATGGGCCGGCTACACCATCGGTTGGCTGTACTGGTGGTTCTGGGTACTGATCATCCCCATCGAGGCCAATATCGCCGCCACCATCATCAACTCCTGGGTTCCGCAGCTGGAAATCTGGGTATTGTCGTTGGTGATTACCTTGCTGCTGACCGCCACCAACCTGTTCAGTGTGAAGAACTACGGCGAGTTCGAGTTCTGGCTGGCACTGGTCAAGGTGGTGGCCATCGTCAGCTTCATCGCGCTGGGTGTTTGCGCCATTTTCGGCCTGCTGCCAGGTTCCGGCGTCAGCGGTGTCTCGCGCCTGTGGGATAGCGGTGGCTTCATGCCCAACGGCTTTGGTGCGGTACTGAGCGCCATGCTGATCACCATGTTCTCGTTCCTCGGCGCCGAGGTGGTAACCATTGCCGCGGCCGAGTCCGACGAGGCGGGCAAGCATATTTCCAAAGCCACCAACTCGGTGATCTGGCGGATCACGCTGTTCTATATCCTGTCGATTTTCATCGTCATTGCACTGGTGCCGTGGACTGACCCGCGCCTGGCCACCGAGGGTTCCTATTTCGCGGTGCTGGACACCCTGGGTGTGGCCAATGCCAAGGCCATCATCGACTTCGTGGTGCTGACTTCGGTAACCAGCTGCCTCAACTCGTCGCTGTACACCGCCTCGCGCATGGTCTATTCGCTGAGCCGCCGCGGTGACGCCCCGGCCTGTGCCCAGGTGACTAGCCGCAGTGGCACGCCAGTGGTGGCGGTGTTGCTGTCCACGGGGGCCGCATTCCTGGCCGTGATTGCCAATTACCTGGTGCCGGCCAAGGTGTTCGGCTTCCTCATGGCCAGCTCGGGCGCCATTGCCTTGCTGGTGTACCTGGTGATTGCCATTAGCCAGCTACGCCTGCGCCAGCGCCTGACCGCACAAGGCAAGACGCTGGACTACCGCATGTGGCTGTTCCCATGGCTGACCTGGGGGGTGATCCTGTTCATCAGCAGCGTGCTGGTATTGATGTTGTTCCGACCGGACCACCGCCTGGAAGTGGTATCGACCATGGTGTTGGCGGTACTGGTGGTGTGTTCCGGCCTGCTGGTCACGCGCCGTCGGTCGCGCGGGGTGGCAGTTGGCAGCGTAGGGCAGGGTGCCTGATTCGCTTGGCCTGAAGACAGACGAGCAAGTCGCAGCAGGCTGTGAGAGGATGTCCGCCATTACAGCCAGGACCCCGAACGCAGCCTGATGAAGACACCCAAAAGAATCGAACCCTTGATCGAAGACGGCCTGGTCGATGAAGTACTGCGGCCGCTGATGAGTGGCAAGGAAGCCGCCGTGTATGTGGTGCGCTGCGGCAGCCAGGTACGCTGCGCCAAGGTCTATAAAGAAGCCAACAAGCGCAGTTTCCGCCAGGCCGCCGAGTACCAGGAAGGCCGCAAGGTGCGCAACAGCCGCCAGGCCCGGGCCATGGCCAAGGGCAGCAAGTACGGCCGTAAAGAGGCCGAAGATGCCTGGCAGAACGCCGAAGTGGCGGCACTGTTCCGTTTGGCCGGTGCTGGTGTTCGGGTGCCCAAGCCCTACGATTTCCAGGACGGCGTGTTGTTGATGGAGCTGGTGACCGATGCCGACGGCGACGCGGCCCCGCGCCTGAATGATGTGCACCTTGAAGCCGAGGATGCCCGCGACTTCCATGCTTTCGTCATCCGCCAGATCGTGTTGATGCTGTGTGCCGGGCTGGTGCATGGCGACCTGTCCGAGTTCAACGTGCTGCTCGGCCCCGATGGGCCGGTGATCATCGATTTGCCCCAGGCAGTGGATGCGGCAGCCAACAACCATGCCTTCAGCATGCTGCAGCGCGATGTGGACAACATGGCCCACTATTTCGGGCGCTTCGCCCCGGAGCTGAAAAGCACCCGGTATGCGCAGGAGATGTGGGCGTTGTATGAGGCCGGCAAGTTGCTGCCCGATACCGCATTGACCGGGTTGTTCGAGGAAGATGAGCATGAAGCTGACGTGGGCGGGGTGATGCGCGAGATCGATGCCGCCCGGCTGGATGATGCCCGCCGCCGTGCCGCTCGCGCCGAGGCCGAACATGGGCCGGCCAAGGCAGAGGAGCCGACGCCGCCTTGGCTTCAGTAATATGTTGCCTGTACGGGCCCTTTCGCGGGTAAACGCGCTCCTACAGGATTACCTCAGGCTCGAATGCTGCGGGGTCCTTGTAGGAGCGGGTTCACCCGCGAAGAGGCCGGCACAGGAGAACTATGCCTCAGGCCAGTCATTGCCTTTGATGCAAGACAATATCTCGTCATTTGCCCTTTTCACTGGCGCGCCACAGGCATAAGGTATACGCCGTTCAAATTCCCTGGAGCTGTCATGTCCAACCAATTCCCGTCCGTTCGTCCCCGCCGCCTGCGCCAGAACGAGTCCCTGCGCACGATCTTCCAGGAAACCGAGTTCCGCCTTGAAGACCTGATCCTGCCGATCTTCGTCGAAGAGGGCATCGATGACTTCGTGCCGATCACCAGCATGCCTGGGGTCAACCGCATTCCCGAGAAGCTGCTGGCCCAGGAAATCGAGCGCTATGCCCGCGCCGGTATCAAGTCGGTGATGACCTTTGGCGTGTCGCACAACCTGGACGCCGTTGGCAGCGACACCTGGAACGAAAACGGCCTGGTGGCGCGCATGTCGCGTATCTGCAAGGACACCGTGCCGGAAATGGTGGTGATGTCCGACACCTGCTTCTGCGAATACACCAGCCATGGCCACTGCGGTGTCATGCACGACCACGGCGTGGACAACGACGCGACCCTGGCCAACCTGGGCAAGCAGGCAGTGATTGCCGCTGCTGCCGGTGCCGACTTCATTGCCCCATCGGCAGCGATGGACGGCCAGGTACAAGCGATCCGCAGCGCGCTGGATGGCGCCGGCTTCCACGACACCGCGATCATGGCCTATTCCACCAAGTTCGCCTCGTCGCTGTATGGCCCGTTCCGTGAAGCCGGCGGCACTGCCCTGAAGGGCGACCGCAAGAGCTACCAGATGAACCCGATGAACCGCCGCGAAGCCGTGCGCGAGTCGCTGCTCGACGAGCAGGAAGGGGCGGACGTACTGATGGTCAAGCCGGCCGGTGCCTATCTGGACGTGATCGCCGACATCCGCGCCGCCTCGCGCCTGCCGCTGGCGGCGTACCAGGTAAGTGGCGAGTACGCGATGATCAAGTTCGGCGGCCTGGCCGGCGCCATTGATGAAGGCCGGGTGGTGCGTGAAAGCATTGGCGCAATCAAGCGTGCCGGCGCCGACCTGATCCTGACCTACTTCGCCATGGACCTGGCCCGCGAAGGTATCTGATCCTCCAAACCATGCACAGGCCCTGTAGGAGCGGCCTTGCGTCGCGATGGGCTGCGCAGCAGCCCCGGCGATTTGTGCATGGTCCGAGATCTCGGGGCTGCTGCGCAGCCCATCGCGACGCAAGGCCGCTCCTACAAGGGTCAGCGTTTAAAGGGCCGCCGCTTCCTGCAGGCTCATCGACTTGGTCTCCGGCGCCAGCACCAGCGACACGGCCAGCCCCAGCATGGTAATGGCGGTAGCCGCGAACAGGGTGTTGGCAATGCCGAACTGCTCCAGCGAAATCGGCACCAGCCAGGTACCGATGGCCGAGCTGAACGCCGCCAGCGAGGCACCCATGCCCACCGCGAAGGCGCGGATTTCAGTAGGGAACAGCTCGTTCGGGTAGACGAACTCCAGCACCTGCGCGCCGCCGATAAACAATGCGTAAGCGCCAAATAGCGACAGCACCACCCAGCCCTGGGCATCCGGGAACAGCCCCAGGCCCAGCAGTGCCAGCCCCGACCACAGGAAGCTGTGGATGATGATGGTGCGCCGCCCCAGATAGTTGATCAGCCACGTCGCGACGCAGCAGCCGAACACCAGGATCAGGGTGATCCCTATCGAGCCGTAGGCAGCCAGGTTGCCAGTCAGCTGCAGTGCCTGGAACAGCTTGGGCACGAAGGCATACACGGCGAACAGCGGGATCACCGCGCAGGCCCAGAACATCACCACGAACAGGATGCGCTTGCCATAGCCGGCACGCAGGGCGTCGATGAACGACATGGCTTCACCCGAGGCGCCGTCATCGCTGATATTGCGCAGCGAGAAATTCCGGCCATAGACCTTGCGGATCACCCGTTCAGCCTCTTTGCGGCGACCTTTGCTCAGCAGCCAGCGCGGTGATTCCGGGGTACCCAGGCGCGCCATCAACAGCAGGCCGGCAATGATCGCCGGGCTGGCCATGACCGTGCGCCACTGCTCGGGGCCGGCATCGGCCAGCATGAAGTTGCCGGCAATGTACGCCAGCGCGGCGCCGACGAACCACAGCACGGTCAGCAGCGACAGCCGCGAACCCCGCGATTTCTGCGAAATGAACTCGGTCAGCAGCGAGCCGGCAGCGGTGTATTCGATACCGACAGCCAAGCCGCACAGCAGGCGCAACAACGACAGGGCCAGCGGGTCCTGGACCCAGAGCATGGCTACCGAAGACAGCATGACAATGGCCGGGGCGACGAAAAACAGCTTCTGCCGGCCCACGCGGTCGGTCAGCCAGCCGCCGAAGAAGCCACCGGCGAACACGCCAAGCAGCGCCATGGCGGCGACCATGCCTTGCCAGAAGCCGCTCAATTGCAGCGAGGCCGACATGGGAATTGTGGCTACGCCAATGATGCTGAGGATATAGCCGACCATCACCCAGCCCAGCCCGGTACGCAGGGTGAGCAGTTGATGGAAGCTGTTGATTTCAACGTCGTCAATCATGACGGGTGGTGCAGTGGAACGCATGATGCTCTCTTGATCTGTTGGTAATGCGGTGCAGCAGGGGCGGGCACAAGGCCCGCAAGCTCAGACTTCCAGGCCGGCGCGGAACTGGCCCCACTTGAGCACCGAGTTCACGCCGATGGACAGGAACGGCTGCGGCGGGGTCTTGTTCGGGCCCGGCGACGCCAGCAAGAAGTCGATGTGCTCGTTGCGCTCGCCGGCCAGCCAGTCGGCCAGCAGCTTGCCGGTGGCGGTGCCGCGGGTGATGCCCAGGCCGTTGCAGCACAGCGCGCCATACACGTTCGGCGCCAGCTGGCCGAAGAAGCCTTCGTGGTTTTCCGACAGGCAGATGGCGCCGCTCCAGGAGTATTCGAACTCGACATTGCCGAGCATCGGGAAGCGCCGCTCGAACGACTTGCGGTGGGTGGGCAGGTGGCCCTGCAGGGCGTTGGCCCGTGGGCGGCCGTCCGGGTAGAAGTTGAAACTGTTGCGGATCAGGATGCGGTTGTCGGCGGTGCGGCGCACGGTGCTGCCGAACGGGTGCGCAGGGATTACGCCCCACACGGGCTGGCCACCCAGGCGGGCCTGCTCTTCGGCCGTTAGCTGGCGGCTAAGGCTGGCGTACAGGAAGGTTGGCAGCAGGCGGCCCTTGAGGAAGCCGAACGCCGAGGCGAAGCCGTTGTTGGCCAGGATCAGCTTGTCGGTGACGATGCTGCCACGCTCATGCACCAGGGTGATCTTGCCGCCCTGGTCGATCGAGGTGATCGGCGTGTTTTCGTACAGGGTGACATTGGCTGGCAGGTTGTCGGCCAGGCCCTTGACCAGTGCCGAGGGCTGCAGCAGCAGGGTGCCAGGGATGTGCAGGGCCTTCTTGTAGTACGAGGTGCCGATGTGCGCCGGCAGGTCTTGCTCGTCGATCAGGGTGGAGCTGCAGCCGATCTTCTCCAGGCCACTGCGGTAGGCCTCTAGGATGGCAATGCCCTTGGCACCGACGGCGGCCTGGTACTTGCCAGAGTCGGACATCTGGCAATCGATGCCGTTGCGCTCGACGATGTCGCGCAGGTAGTCCTGGCCGAGGGTGTTCAGGCGCAGGATCTTGGTTGCCGTGGTGACGTCGCCGATGTAGTCCTTGGCACCGATATCGTGCGGCACATCAATGGCAAAGCCGGCGTTGCGGCCGGCGGAGCCAAAGCCGACTTCCTGGGCTTCGACCAGCACGATCTCTTCATTGGGGAAGTTCAACGCCAGCTGGCGCGCCGCTGCCAAACCGGTCAAGCCAGCGCCGACGATGGTCCAGCGCGCTTCCTTGCGACCCGTATGGCCCGGGCGCGGTTGACGCTTGGGGCTGGTGTGGTACCAGCCCGGACGGGCGTCATCACCAGGTAACGAAGTGATTTTTTGCATTTTTATACTCCGATAAACGAACTAGCACGGTGCATGCCGCAGGTGGCACATCGGCCGTCGAGTGCGACATTTCGTCATTGTCTATCGGTGTTATACATATTGTCTACTATGCGTTGAGTGGCACCTTCTCCTCTGTAGGAGCGGCCTTGTGTCGCGATGGGCTGCGCAGCAGCCCATGATCTCGGTTACTGCACAGATTGCCGGGGCTGCTGCGCAGCCCATCGCGACACAAGGCCGCTCCTACACAGGTACAGCGTGAGCCCGAAACCTGCACAGTACCTATGTAGGAGCGGCTTTAGCCGCGAAGAGGCCAGTGCAGGAGACCCCACACCAACACCCCACACAAAAATTCAGTAAGCGCTGAATTATTTAGCGCCCCGTTGTATCTGAACCCTTACAGCATTCATCGACAGGGACACGGGCATGAAACCTCGCAAGAAAAGCCTCCAGCCAATCGGCCTGAAGGACATCACCATCGTCGACGACGCCAAGATGAAGAAGGCGATCACCGCCGCCGCGCTGGGCAATGCCATGGAGTGGTTCGACTTCGGCGTGTATGGCTTTGTCGCCTTCGCCCTGGGCAAGGTGTTCTTCCCCAACGCCGACCCCAGCGTGCAGATGATCGCGGCGCTGGCCACATTCTCGGTGCCATTCCTGATCCGGCCGCTGGGCGGGCTGTTCTTCGGCGCCTTGGGCGACAAGTTCGGTCGGCAGAAAATCCTCGCCGCAACCATCGTCATCATGTCGCTCAGCACCTTCGCCATCGGCCTGATACCGTCGTATGCCAGCATCGGCATCTGGGCGCCGATCCTGTTGCTGCTGGCCAAGATGGCCCAGGGCTTTTCGGTGGGCGGCGAGTACACCGGCGCATCAATCTTCGTCGCCGAGTACGCCCCCGACCGCAAGCGTGGCTTCCTTGGCAGCTGGCTGGACTTCGGTTCGATTGCCGGCTTTGTGCTAGGCGCAGGCGTGGTGGTGCTGATTTCCACCATCCTGGGCGAAGCGCAGTTCCTTGAATGGGGCTGGCGCCTGCCGTTTTTCCTGGCCCTGCCGCTGGGCATCATCGGCCTGTACCTGCGCCATGCGCTGGAAGAAACCCCCGCGTTCCAGCAGCACGTCGACAAGCTGGAGCAGGGCGACCGCGAAGGCCTGGCCTCGGGGCCCAAGGTGTCGTTCAAGGAGGTGGCCACCCAGCACTGGCGCAGCCTGGTGACCTGCATCGGCGTGGTGATCGCCACCAACGTCACCTACTACATGCTGCTGACCTACATGCCCAGCTACCTGTCGCACAACCTGCATTACAGCGAAGACCATGGCGTGCTGATCATCATCGCGATCATGGTCGGCATGCTGTTCGTGCAACCCATCATCGGGCTGATGAGCGATAAATATGGCCGTCGCCCATTCATCGTGGTGGGCAGTGTCGGGCTCTTTGCCCTGGCCATCCCGGCTTTCATGCTGATCAACAGTGGTGCGCTTGGGCTGATCTTCTCCGGATTGCTGATCATTGCCGTGCTGCTTAATTTCTTCATCGGTGTGATGGCGTCGACCTTGCCGGCGATGTTCCCCACGCACATCCGCTACAGCGCACTGGCCGGTGCCTTCAACATTTCGGTGCTGATAGCCGGGTTGACCCCGACGATCGCCGCCTGGCTGGTGGAAAGCAGTGGCAACCTTTACATGCCAGCCTACTACCTGATGGTGATCGCCGTGGTCGGCCTGGTCACCGGCCTGACCATGAAGGAAACCGCCAACAAGCCATTACGCGGCGCGGCACCGGCGGCGTCGGACATTCAAGAGGCGCGTGAACTGCTGCAAGAGCACCACGACAACATCGAGCAGAAGATCGAGGACATCGATGCACAGATCGCCGAACTGGAAGCCAAGCGCAAGCTGCTGGTGCAACAGCACCCGCGCATCGAGTGATCAGCGCGGCATGTAGCCCCGCTGCCAGGCGCGCGGGATAAACCGCGACACCAGGGCCAGCACACAGGCCAGCGCAGAGCTGCCGGCCAGCGCCTGCAGGCCCAGGTGTTGCTGCAACCAGGCACCCAGTGCGGCGCCCAGCAGCATGCCGGCCCAGGGCACCAGCTGCACCCGCCAGCCATTACGCCGCTCGCCCAGCAGCCAGCGCCCCAGGCCACGGCCGAAGCGCGAAAGGGCGCCGGTGACGTAGGTCAGGCCGATGGGCAAGCCGTTTACCTGCTCGACCACGGCATTGATCATGCCCATGGCCAGGGTGGCGGCCAACAACGCCGGGAAGGTGGCCTGCAACGGCCATGCCGCGGCGAAGGCCAGCAGTGCTGCGACTACCAACAACACGGGCCAGGCCCGACGGCGGAAGCCACGCGCCAGCAGCACGCCCAGCGCGTTGCCAGCGACGAAGCCCAGTACTGCGCCACTCAGGCGCAGCACCAGGGCCAGGTCTGCTTCACTGATGGCCACCGCCAGGCGGGTGGTATTGCCACTCATGAACGACACGAAATCGCCCAGCGCCAGCAGGCCGATGGCATCGGTCATGCCGGCTAGCACCGACAGGCCGGCGACTAGGCCGAGGCCGACACGGCCACGCAAAACCTGCAGGCGCAGCCGCCTGGCCGTGCGCGCGGGGAGGGCGTTGGGCAGCACGAGCAGGCCTCAGCGCAACAGTTGTTCGCGGGCCAGGGTGCCTTTGATGGTGCGCTCCACCACATCCACCAGCACCATGGTCTGGTGGTCGACCTCGATATTGAGCAGCTCGCCTGCCTTGTAATTGGCGAAGGTGGTCTGGCGCAGGGTTTCCGGGATCAGGTTGATGGTGATCACGTTGTCCTCAACGTCGGCGACGGTCAGGCTGCAGCCGTTGACCCCGATGAAACCGCGCGGGAACACGTACTTGCCCCATTCTGGCGGCATGCGGAACTTGATGAAGGCGCCGGTTTCCTTGATCGATAGCTCGACGATTTCGGCGGTGCTGGCGATGTGGCCGGCCATCAGGTGGCCGCCGACTTCGGCGTTCATCTTCGCCGAGCGCTCGATGTTGACGCCCTGGCCAGCCTTGAAAAAGCGCAGGTTGGTGCGTTCGAGGGTGGCGGTCATGGCGTCGAACCTGACCTGGGTGCCGTCGATTTCGGTGACCGACAGGCAGGTGCCTTCGACACTGACGCTGGCGCCGATCTTCAGCTCGTCGAGCAGTTCGGGGGTGAGGTCGATGGTGAACTGGTTGTGGCCCGGGTAGGTGGTCACATCAAGCAGAGGGCGGACGGCCTGGACGATGCCGGTGTACATGGAGTTGCTCCTGGGCACGGATAGGGAAAACATCAGGAAGCTATGCCCGTGGAGCTGCAAATGCAAGTTGCCTGTACTGGCCTCTTCGCGGCTAAAGCCGCTCCTACAAGGGACTGCACGGGATTTGGAACCCGTGCAGTCCCTTGTAGGAGCGGCTTTAGCCGCGAAGAGGCCAGCCCAGCCAGTGAAGATCTAGAACTTCAACTGCCACTGCCCAACCATCGATGCTGCCATAGATCGACCTTGCCATAGCTGCCCAGTTTTACCGCGCCGGCGGCGCTCGATCGAACAGTGTCTGCTAGCGCTTCGCAGACCCTGTTGGGAGCTATGCAGGGCAATATCAGCTCACACATGCCCGCTACTGTTGACGATCCGCAGGCACAGCGCCTCATACGGGTCGAGGTTCACCAGCAACCGCCCATCCTCGGTCAAGTCGCCTTCGACCGTCTCGTTGATCATGTCCACCACCGGCCCCGGCGTGAACCCGGTCAGCAGCAGCTCCTCGGCAATCACCTCCTGGCCAAAGTTCAGCGCACTGATCTGGATGCCGCGCCCGGCCGGCAGTTCGTGCACCATCACCAGCAACCCCGGGCTGCTGACCTCGGGCACCAGCACCTGGCGGCTGGTGGCAATGCCATAGGCCTGGCGCACGGCCAGCAGCTTCTTCACCTTGCTGGCGAACGAATCAGCCTGCTCCAGCTGCTGGTCGAGGCTGCCATAAAGCGCCCGGGCACGGGGCATGCCACGCACCGACAGATCAGCCTGCGGGTCGAGCCCGGCCAGGTCGTAACCGCCGCGATGAATCCAGCGGGTATCGCCATCGGTCATCCGCTCTGCAACCAACTCGGCAGGCAAGGGCAGGGCGCCGACCAGGTCCCAGCCGGACAGCGCGACCACCCCCGGCTGCATGGCGTTGTACATGACCAGCAGCAGGTGCACCTTCTGGATCAGCTCGATTTCCGCTGCACCCACCTGTTCAAGGTTGCGCATGCCCAGTGCCGCCGCAATCAGGCTGGCGGTGGTGCAGGCAATGCCATTGGTGACGAAGCGCAAGTTGTACGGCGCATGTTCGCCCGATAGCCGCTCGTATATTTCTTCACGAATGTGCTCACGCAGAATGCCGCCGGGCAGGGTCTGGCCCTTGTACAGGTACATGTCGTGGGCGTGCAGGGTCCAGAAATGCACCAGTTCCACGGTCAGCTCGTCGTGGTTCTGCAGGGCATGGATCAGCGAGGCCGGGTCGATGCCGAAGGCGTGCATCTCCTTGAGCATCAGGCGCAGGAACTCGGTATCGCCAGTCAGCAGTGCATGCTGGTAAGCCGGCCGGGTGATGAAGTCGTAGGACAGGTCGGCACCGCCCTTGGACATCTGGGCGATATCGTCCAGGGTCAGGTTCAGCTCCTGGAAGCTGAAACCGCCGGCCTTGCGGATCATGCCGCCAAGCAACTGGTTGCCAACGATCGACAGTGGGTGGCTTTCCGACCAGGCGGTGCCGCTGGCGCGTGTTTCCACGCCGAGAAAACCGTTGGCATCCAGGCGCAGGCCGCGCGCGCCCAGGCAGTCCAGGGCATGCAGGGCATCGCCAATGATCATCTGCTGGGCGGCAAAGGTCGGGTCCAGCCAGTTCAGCGACGGCTGGCCTTCCTTGAAGTAGTGCAGGTACACCCAGCGCCTGGTCTTGCCGTCGACACCAGTGATGGGCGCGGTGGCGCTCCAGTCGGTTTCCTTGACCCCCGGCTCGAAGAAGATCACCCGTTGCAGTTGGCCGACAATGTAGTGGCGGGCCTTGAGTTCATCGCACTGGGCGGGCAGCAGGTTGACCGCATCGCGGCCGGCGGGCACTTCGGGCAGCAATGGCCAGTCTTCCTCGCGGATTTCGACCATGTGGTACAGCCCAGGGTAGGGCCCGTGGGCCATCTCTGCCAGGCGGAAGTCGGCGCCCTTGCCGGTGTGCGAGGGGATCAGGTCGTCGATGGTCACGGCGTTGTGCGCGGCGGCCATGCGGCTCATCTGGATCAGCTCCGGCTCGCTGCCGTAGAGCGGGTCGATGTCGAAGCTGATCCGGTCGAAGTTGCCGTCCACACTGGGGGTAAGCTCGCGACCGCGGATGCCGCCGGACAGCTTGATCGGGCCGGTGTGCAGGCCCTGGATGCCGATCTCCGACAGGCGCTTCCACAGCGCTTCATGGGCCAGGGCGCCGAGTACCGAGCAGCCCTCGGGGGCGATGATGGCGTCGGGGTAGACCGTCAGCCAGACCGAGGCGATTTCGGTGGCGCGGCGGGGCTGGGCTTCGGCGTAGGGCTGCTGCCACAGGCGTGACTGGCCCGAGTAAAGGCTGGCACGTTCCTGGGAAGCCTTTAGCATGGCGCGGTCTTCAAGCCATTTGGCGTATGACGGGTCGGGTTTGGTCATTTCGCGTCCTCTTTGCGTGTCGGCACCGGCTCAGGTTATGACGGCATTGTGCTCTGATCGTTCGACTCTGACCTGTGATGGCCTCTTCGCGGGTGAACCCGCTCTCACAGGTACAGCATTTCCCTCAGGTGCGGTCCCTGTAGGAGCGGGTTCACCCGCGAAGAAGCACAGAAAATCATCATCGTCGGCGGCGGCATCGGTGGCCTCGCCGCCGCCCAGGCCCTGACCGCTCAAGGTATCCAGGTGCTGCTGCTGGAGCAGGCCGACCATATCGGTGAAATCGGCGCCGGCTTTCAGCTTGGCCCCAATGCCTATGCCGCGCTGGATGCCCTGGGTGTTGGCGATGCGGCGCGCAACCGCTCGGTGTTCACCGACCACCTGATCATGATGGACGCCATCGATGCCCATGAAGTGGGGCGCATCGAAGTGGGTGAGCGCTTCCGCCAGCGTTTCGGCAACCCTTATGGCGTGATCCACCGCGCCGATATCCACCTGTCGATCCTTGAGGCGGTGCAACAGAACCCGTTGATCCGCTTCCAGACCTCGACCCATATCGCCGGCATGGAAATGGACGAGCATGGCGTCACCCTGACCGACAGCAAGGGTAACCGCTACCAGGCCGATGCGGTCATTGGCTGTGACGGCGTCAAGTCGGTGATTCGCGAACGCATGGTCGGCGACCCGGCGCGGGTCACCGGGCATGTGGTGTACCGCGCCGTGGTAGACGTGCAGAACATGCCCGAGGACCTGCGCGTCAATGCGCCGATGCTGTGGGCCGGCCCGCGCTGCCACCTGGTGCATTACCCGCTGCGTGGCGGCCAGCAGTACAACCTGGTGGTGACCTTCCACAGCCGTAACGAGGAGCAGTGGGGTGTGACCGATGGCAGCAAGGAAGAGGTGCTGTCGTACTTCGAAGGCATTCACGAGCGGCCGCGGCAGATGCTTGACCGGCCGACCTCCTGGCGCCGCTGGGCTACCGCCGACCGCGACCCGGTGGCGCAGTGGGGCGAAGGGCGGGCCACCCTGCTGGGCGATGCCGCGCACCCGATGACCCAGTACCTGGCCCAGGGCGCGTGCATGGCGCTGGAAGATGCCGTGGTGCTGGGGCAGGCGGTGAAGGCCTGCGAGCACGACTTGCAGGCGGCGTTCCGTTTGTACGAGTCGATCCGCATTCCGCGTACGGCGCGGGTGCTGTGGTCGGCGCGGGAAATGGGCCGGCTTTACCATGCCAAGGGCGTTGAGCGGCTGGTGCGTAACCAGCTGTGGGAAGGGCGCTCGCAGGCGCAGTTTTACGATGCGGTGCAGTGGTTGTATGGCTGGAATATTGATACCTGCCTGAAACACTGAGCCCAGGCTCGGCCTCAATACTTTGTGGGAGCGGGCGAGCCATGATGCCGGTCAGTCAAGAAAAGGCAAGGTGTTCTCCGTGCCTTTAGCAGCGCCTATTCGATCGAGCGCCGCCCGCGCGGCGCTTCGCGGCTAAAGCCGCTCCTACGTTTGTTTCGGGCCAGTATCGCCTGTACCAGGCGCGCGCGACCGCCTTGTTTGTACGACGCGATATCGAGCCATGCGCCAAGGCGTTCGCGCGCAAATCCCACAGGAATAATTGGCCCGAAACAAACGTAGGAGCGGCTTTAGCCGCGAAGCGCCGCGCGGGCGGCGCTCGATCTCACAGGCAACCAAAATCCCAAGGCAAGCCCCCGTCAGCCCTTACCGCTTAACTGACTGGCAATAGGGCTTGTCCCGCAAAAGGCCCTTCAGGCCCTGCGCTTGGCCAAGGTCATCGCGGTGTCTTCGATCATGTCCTCCTGGCCACCCACCATCCCGCGCCTGCCCATCTCCACCAGAATTTCCCGCGCCGACACGCCATACTTCTGCTCGGCGCGCTTGGCGAACAGCAGGAACGAGCCATACACCCCGGCGTAGCCCATGGTCAGCGCATCGCGGTCACTGCGGATCGGGAAGTCCATGATCGGCACCACCAGGTCCTCGGCCACGTCCTGAATGGCGAATACATCTACCCCGGTCTCGATGCCCATGCGCTTGCACACCGCCACCAGCACCTCCATAGGCGTGTTCCCGGCCCCGGCGCCTAGCCCCGCGCAGGCCGCATCGATACGGCTGGCCCCGGCCGCGATCGCGGCAATCGAGTTGGCCACACCCATCGACAGGTTGTGGTGGCCATGGAAACCGATCTCGGTCTCCGGGCGCAGCGCAGCACGCATGGCCGCCACCCGCTCACTCACCTGGTGCGGCAACAGATAGCCCGCCGAATCGGTCAGGTAGATACAGTTGGCACCGTAGCTCTCCATCAGCTTGCCTTGGCTGGCCAGGCCCTCGGGGCTGTTCATGTGCGCCATCATCAGGAAGCCCACGGTGTCCATGCCCAGGTGCCGGGCATGGGCGATGTGCTGCTCGCTGACATCGGCCTCGGTACAGTGGGTGGCCACCCGCAAGGTGCTCACGCCCAGGCCATGGGCCATTTTCAGGTGCTCCACCGTGCCGATCCCCGGCAGCAGCAACGCCGAAACCTTGGCCTGCTTCATCAGCGGGATCACCGCCGACAGGTAGGCCTCGTCACTGTGCGCCGGGAAGCCATAGTTGACCGAGCTGCCGCCCAGGCCATCGCCATGGGTCACCTCGATCAGCGGCACCCCGGCGGCATCCAGGCCGCAGGCGATGCGCTGCATTTCATCCAGGCTGATCTGGTGCCGCTTGGGGTGCATGCCATCGCGCAGGCACATGTCATGTACGGTAATGCGTTTGCCGTTGAGGTCCATGCTCAGCTCCTTAGGCCAGGGCAGTGGGGGCAGGGTGCAGCACCAGCTCGCCCTTGAGGATTTCCTCGGCGAACAGCTCGGCAGTACGCGCCGCTGCCGCCGTCATGATGTCAAGGTTGCCGGCATAGCGCGGCAGGTAGTCGCCCAGGCCTTCCACCTCCATGAAGATCGACACGCGCTTGCCGTCGAACACCGGCCCGTTGACCAGCCGGTAGCCCGGTACATAGCGCTGCACCTGGGTGATCATTGCCTCGATGGCAGCGCGGATCGCGTCCTGGTCGGGTTCGTCGTCGGTCAGGCAGTGCACGGTGTCACGCATGATCAACGGCGGCTCGGCCGGGTTGATGATGATGATTGCCTTGCCCTGCCTGGCGCCGCCCACCTGTTCCACTGCACTGGCGGTAGTGCGGGTGAATTCGTCGATGTTCTTGCGCGTACCCGGGCCTACCGATTTAGACGCAGCGGTGGCGATGATCTCGGCATAGGCCACCGGCTGCACGCTGGACACCGCTGCCACCAGCGGGATGGTCGCCTGGCCGCCGCAGGTGACCATGTTCACGTTCATCACCCCCAACCCGAGGTTGGCCTTGAGGTTGACCGGTGGCACGCAGTAGGGGCCGATGGCCGCCGGCGTGAGGTCGATCATCAGCACGCCAAGGGCATTGAGCTTGTGGCTGTTCTGCGCATGCACGTAGGCCGAGGTGGCATCGAAGGCGATCTGGATGTTGTCGTCGAGCACATGCGGCAGCAGGCCATCCACGCCGTCTGCGGTGGTTTTCAGGCCCATTTCGCGGGCGCGTGCCAGGCCTTCGGAGCTGGCATCGATGCCAACCATCCACACCGGCTCCAGTACCTCGCTGCGCTTGAGTTTGTACAGCAGGTCGGTGCCGATGTTGCCCGGCCCGATCAATGCACATCGGATCTTCTTGCTCATGTTCATGGCTCCAGGGAAAAGTCAGGGCACGAAGCGCAGGCTGGACTGGCCCAGCCCGCTCATGCTCAGGCTGATACGGTCGCCGGCGGTGACCGGCACCAGCGGCGCCAGGGCGCCGGAAAGGATGATTTCGCCGCGGCGGAACGGGATGCCCAGCTCGCCGAGGGTGTTGGCCAGCCAGGCCACCGCCGCGCAGGGGTGGCCCTGTACCGCCGAGCCCAGGCCGCTGCCGGCCGGCTGGCCGTTCTTCAGCAATTGCATCTGCACCTTGGCCAGGTCCAGCGTGCGCGGGTCCAGGCGTTGCTTGCCAAGGGCGAACACGCCGCACGAGGCGTTGTCGGCCACGGTGTCCTGGATGCGGATCTGCCAGTCGTCGATGCGTGAGTCGACGATCTCGAAGCAGGGCATCACCCACTGCGTCGCGGCCAGCACGTCCTCGGCGGTAATGCCTGGGCCGTGCAGGTCTTCGCCGAGCATGAAGGCAATCTCACCTTCGGCGCGCGGCTGGATCAACTGGTGCCGGGCCAGGCTGACCTCGCTGCCATCCTCCACCTGCATGGCGTCGGTGAGAAAGCCGAAATCCGGCTGGTGCACGTCGAGCATTTCCTGCACGGCGCGGCTGGTGACGCCGATCTTCTTGCCAACCACGCGCTCGCCCAGGGCTTCGCGCCGTTGCAGGAAAGCCAGCGAGATGCGGTAGGCCTGGTCGAGGGTCAGGGCCGGATAGCGGCGGGTCAGTGGTTGCAAGGTCTGGCGGCCGCGCAGGGCGTCGAACAGCTCGTCGCCGAGCGCTTGGATCAGATGGGCGTCCATGGCGGGGGCTCTCTGTGGGAGGGAATAAAAAAAGCCGGCCCGAGCAAAAGGGAGGCCGGCTTGAGAAAACGGGAATGTCAGCCGACCCAGACGCTGGAATCGGCACCACCGTCGACGTCGATGATCTTGCCGGTGACCCAGGCGGAAGCCGGCGAGGCCAGGTACAGCACAGCGGCGGCGATATCTTCGGGGCTGCCCAGGCACTGCAGCGGGGTGTTGGCTTCCATGGTTTGGCGCATGGCGGCCGGCATCACGCTGTTCAGCGCGGCAGTCAGGGTAGGGCCGGGGGCCACCGCATTGACCCGCACCTGCGGCGCGAAGTCCTGGGCCAACAGGCGGGTCAGGTGGCTGAGCGCCGCCTTGGCCGTGCCGTAGGCGCTGAAGTGGCGCTGCGAGTAGCGCGCCGCCACCGAGCTGATGTTGACGATGTTGCCGCCACCGGCGTCGCGCATCAGCGGTACGCACAGCTGGCAGAACGCATAGGCACTGGAAACGTTGAAGCGCAGGATCTCGTCGAACAGCTCCGGGCTCAGGCTGAGCGGGTCGTTGGGGCCACCGCCGCCGACATTGTTGACCAGGTGGGTGATACGGCCGAGGTGCTCGTGGCTCTGGCGGACCAGGGCCTGGCGCTGCTCGCTGTCATTGACATCACAGGCGAACGCCAGTGCATTGCGCCCCAGCGCGCGAATTTCCTCGGCCACTGCCTGGACATCATCCAGCGAACGCGCAGCGCATACCACATCGGCGCCGGCTTCGGCGTAGGCCAGGGCAATGGCGCGGCCGATGCCACGGCCACTGCCGGTGACGATGGCGACGCCGCCGTCGATACGGAATCGTTGCAGGATGCTCATGGCGGTTTCTCCTCTTTGGGGCTCAGGGCACTGGATGGGGCTGACTATGGTCATGCCAGCGCGGGCGTACATCGTCTCAACGGACTAGCGCCCAGGGCGCGCCAGCACTAGTCCGCTTTGACGATGAACGATCGCCTGGCCGCCTTGATGATCGTTCCCAGCTCGCGCAGTGGCGCAGCGAGACCGGGAGAGACCAGTGATGCACAGCTTGCGAGAAAAGACCCAGGAAGAAGTCGAACTGATCGAACGAGCGCGGCGCTTGCTGCCACAGCTCAAGGCCCGCGCGGCACAGGCCGAGCGCGACCTGCGCATTCCCGACCAGACCATCGACGATCTGCAGGCGGCGGGTTTGCTGCGCGCCCTGCAGCCGCGCGCCTTTGGCGGCTACGAAGTCGACCCGCGGACCTTCTTCGAAATCCAGATGATCCTCGCCGAAGGCTGCATGTCGACCGCCTGGGTCTATGGCGTAATGGGCGTGCACCCCTGGCAGGTGGCGCGCTACCCGATCGAGGCGCAGCGCGAGGTCTGGGAGCAGGACCATGGCGCGCTGATTTCCTCTACCTACATGCCGGCGGCCAAGGTCAGCGTGGTGCCGGGTGGCTACCGCATCAGCGGGCGCTGGGGGTTCTCCAGTGGCAGTGAACATTGCCAATGGGTGTTGCTGGGCGGCATCCTGCCGGCCGATGGCGACTTTGCCAGCGAGCATGGCACCTTCCTGCTGCCGCGCGCCGACTACCGTATCGAACCCAACTGGGATGTGCTGGGCCTGCGTGGCACCGGCAGCCACGACATCGTGGTCGAAGATGCCTTCGTCCCGGCCCACCGCGTGCAACGCACCAACAACTGGCAGATCGAAGCGACCCCGGGGCGCTTGGTGAACACCAACCCGATCTATGCCATCCCGTTCGCCCAGGTGTTCTCCCGCGCGGTCTCGACATCGGCCATTGGCGCCTTGCAAGGGGCAATCAATACCTTCCGCGAGAACGCCGCCCAGCACATCGGCAAGCACGGCGCGCGCACCGCCGACGACCCGGTCGCGCAAACGGCGGTGGCCGAGGCGGTGATCACCGTCGACAGCCTCAAGCTGGTACTGGAGCGCAACTACGAGCACCTGATGCAACTGGCCCGTGCCGGCGAGTACCCAGACACCGAAACCCGCCTGCTGTACCGCTACCAGTCGTCCTACGTCACCAATATCTGCGCCGAGCGGGCCAGCGACCTGCTGCGCAGCATGGCCGCGTCGGGCTTGTACAACAGCAACCCGGTGGCGCGGCTGTTCCGCGACCTGCACCAGGCGCGCGGGCACATCGCCAACAACTTCATGGCCTACGGGCGCAGCTTCGGTGCGGTGCAGCTGGGCCTGCCCAACCCCGATCCATTCGTCTGAGCCGGGTGACAGCGAGTACCTGAACCATGAATGACTATCTTGCCTTGCGCGTGGCGCGGGTGATCGAGGAAACCGCCGACGCCCGTTCGCTGGTGTTCGACGTGCCCGAGTCGCTGGCCGAGCGCTTTCGCTACAAACCGGGGCAGTTCCTGACCCTGCGCGTGCCGTTCGACGGCGGCTGGCTGCCGCGCTGTTATTCGCTGTCGAGCACGCCGCTGCTCGACGAGCCACTGCGGGTGACCATCAAGCGGGTGCGTGACGGGCGCGCTTCGAACTGGCTGTGTGAGCAACTGCAGGAAGGCCAGACCCTGGAGGTACTGCCGCCGGCCGGGGTGTTCGTGCCGCGCGACCTGCAAGGCGACTTGCTGCTGTTCGGTGGCGGTAGCGGGGTGACGCCGGTGCTGTCGATCTTGCGTTCGGCGCTGCTGGCCGGGCAGGGGCGGGTGCTGCTGATCTATGCCAACCGCGACGAACACTCGGTGATCTTCCGCGATGAGCTGCGCATGCTGGCCGCCGTCCACCCACAGCGGTTGCAGGTGGTGCATTGGCTGGACTCGCTGCAAGGCGTGCCGAGCGTGGCGCAACTGGCCGAGCTGGCCCGGCCAATGCTCGATGCCCAGGCCTTCATCTGCGGCCCGGCACCGTTCATGGATGCCGCCGTGCAGGCGCTGGCCAGCCTCGGCATGCCTGCTGGCCGGGTGCATGTGGAGCGCTTCGTGTCGCTGCCGGGTGAAGGCGAGTTGCCCCAGGCCAGCCAGAGCGAGGCGGCAATGGCTGCGCAGCTGGCGGTACGGCTGGATGGCGCCGACCACAGTCTGGACTGCGCCAGCGGCGAGACGCTGCTCGATGCCATGCACCGCGCCGGCCTCAACCCGCCCAGCGCTTGCCGCGTGGGCGGTTGCGCCTCGTGCATGTGCACCCTGGAGAGCGGCGAAGTCGAGTTGCTGCACAACGATGCCCTGGATGCCGGCGAACTGGCCGAAGGCTGGATCCTGGCCTGCCAGGCGGTCCCCACCAGCCCCGTGCTGCGTATCCGCTTTCCCGAGTGATGCCGATGAGCGAACTTCGCATGAATCCGATTCTGAACACTGCTGCGCCTGCCACCATTGCCCAACTGCTGTTCGCCAGTGCGCAGCGCTTTGCCGGCCATATCGCCATCGAAGAAAACGGCGAGCGCCTGGACTACGCCGACCTGCCAGGGCAGGTGCTGCAAGTTACCCGCGGCCTGATGGCGCTGGGCATCCAGCCGGGTGACCGGGTTGGCCTGTGGGCCCCCAACGGCCGCGAGTGGATCCTGGCGGCGCTGGGCATTCATTGCGCCGGCGCAGTGCTGGTGCCGGTCAACACCCGCATGAAGGGCGCCGAGGCCGCTGATGTGCTGGGCCGCAGTGGTTGCCGGGTGCTGTTCGTGCAGCAGCGTTTCCTGGAGGTCGATTACCCGGCATTGCTGGCGCCGCATCGCCCGGCCACCCTGGAGCATCAGGTGATCTTCGCCTGCGAGCAACCAGCAACCACGCAGGACCTGAGCTACGCGCAGTTTCTGGTCGGCGCCGCGACCATCGAGAAGCTCACGGCCGAGCGCAGGGCCCTGAGCATCCAGCCCGAGGCCATCTGCGACCTGCTGTTCACCTCGGGCACCACCGGCAAACCCAAGGGGGTGATGAGCGCCCATGGGCAGAACCTGCGCGCATTCTCCGAGTACGTGCGGGTGCTGGGGCTGGTGCCGGGCGACCGCTACCTGATCGTCAACCCGTTCTTCCATGCCTTCGGCTACAAGGCCGGCTGGCTGACCTGCCTGATTGCCGGGGCAACCATTCTGCCGCACGCGGTATTCGATGCCGAGGCAGTGTTCCAGCGTATAGCCCGCGAGCGCATCAGCGTGCTGCCGGGGGCGCCGACCTTGTACCTGTCGCTATTGGCCCACCCGCGCCTGGCGCAAACCGACCTGTCGAGCCTGCGCATTGCCGTGACCGGCTCGGCGAGCATCCCGCCCAGCCTGATCGAGCGCATGCGCAGCGAGCTGGGTTTCAGCGTGGTCACCACCGCCTATGGCCTGACCGAGTGCGGTGGCCTGGCCACCCTGTGCGACCCGCAGGCCCCGGCCGAAGTCATTGCCGGCACCAGCGGGCGGCCCCTGCCAGGCACCGAAGTGAGCATCCGCGACGCGGCCAACCGCGCCTTGCCCCAGGGCGAGACCGGGGAAATCTGCCTGCGCGGCTTCCACATCATGCAGGGGTATTTCCAGGACCCGGCCGCCACCGCCGAGGCCATCGACGCCGAGGGCTGGTTGCACACCGGCGACGTCGGGCGCCTGGACCCGCAGGGCAACCTGGCCATCACCGACCGCCTCAAGGACATGTACATCGTCGGCGGCTTCAACTGCTACCCGGCAGAGATCGAAGCCGCGCTGCTGGCGCACCCGGCCATCGCCCAGGTGGCGGTGATCGGCATAACCGATGCGCGCATGGGCGAGGTGGGTTGTGCCTGTGTGGTGCTGCGCGAGGGGCAGCAGCTGGACGAGCAGGCGCTGATCGGCTGGAGCCGCGAGCGCATGGCCAACTACAAGGTACCGCGCCAGGTACGGTTCTTTCCGGCGCTGCCGCTGAACCCGTCGAACAAGGTCGCCAAGAACGACTTGAGGGCTGTGGTGGCCCAGGTATGAGCGCCGCCGTGGCCCAGGCCTGAAGCTTCAGCAAACGGACCAACAAAACAATAACAAAAAAGGAGAGCAGCATGTCTACGTCGAACACGGGCCTGGCCCGGCGCCGCTGGCTGGCCGTGGCCATCGGCCTGGCCAGTGGTGGCGCGAGCGCCGGGCCAACCCTGGAGCTGGGGGAGGACACCACCCTGGACTCATCGCTCACGGTCAACTACACCGCGTCGATGCGTACCGCCAAACAGGCCAACCAGTACCTCAACGACATCAACAACGACGACGGCACGCGCAACTTCAAGCGCGGGTCGTTGATCACCAACCGAGTCAGCCTGTTCGGTGAACTGCGCCTGCGCCATGACAACGTGGGCGCCGTGGTACGCGGCAGCCACTTCTACGACGATGTCTACCACGAGCGCAACGCCAACGACTCGCCGCAGACGGTGAACAAGGTCGGCCGGCCGGATGCTTTTGTCGAGGACACCCGGCGCCTGAGCGGCAGCAAGGCGCGGCTGCTCGATGCCTATGTGTATGGCAACTACGAGCTGGGCGAAACCCAATATCTGTCGGTGAAAGCCGGCCGCCACCTGGTGGCCTGGGGCGAGAGCCTGTTCTGGGCCAACATCAGCCAGGGCCAGGCGCCGGTGGACGCGACCAAGTTCAACGTGCCGGGCACCGAGGCCAAGGACGCCTACTTGCCGGTAGGCCAGGTGTCGGCCTCCTGGTCGTTGAACGAGGACCTGGCGCTGGTCGGCTTCTACCAGTACGAGTGGGAAAAGACCCAGCTCAACCCGGTCGGCGACTACTTTGGCAGCGACACCTTCGGCCCCGGTGCCGAGTTCTTCCGGCTCAATGCCGGGGTGATCGACAGCCTGCCCGACAAGACCTTCACCGGCGTCAACTATGCCGGCGAGGTCAAGCCCCGTGACGGCGGCCAGTGGGGCATGGGCGTGCGCTACCGGGTCACCGAGAACACCGAGGTGGGGCTGTTCCACTACCGCTATCACGAGCGAGTTGGCTCGCTGTACTTCGACTTCACCGGGCAGACCCAGTACTCGTCGAACTCCCGCATCAGTGCGCGCTCCAACACCGGCGCGGCGCCGGCCTACCGCCTGGGCTACTTCGAGGACGTCGAGCTGACCGGGGTGAGCTTCAGCTCCAAGGTTGGCGATTCGGTGCAGTACGCCGGCGACCTCAGCTACCGCAACGGCGCCTCGGTGTACCTGAACAATGGCGCGCCGACCACCGGGCAGATCTGGCAGGGCAACCTCAACGCCTCGTACATCCTCGGCCCGAGCTGGCTGGCCCAGCAGACCACCTTCATGGGCGAAGTGGTGCACCAGTACATCGAGGGGGTCGACACCCTGGTCATCAGCGGCGGCGGAGCCGGCGTCGATGGCCGTTTCGACAAATTCCAGTCCAGCACCCAGACCCGTGGCTCGACCCTGCTTGGCGTTGGCGCCTACATGGACTACCCGTCCATCGCTGACGGCCTGGACCTGACCACCCGGGTGGTCTGGCAGCAGAACGTCGACGGCAGCGCCTACCAGGGCCTGGGCCGCAACGAGAAGCGCCTGACCGTGGGTGGCGATTTCAAGTACCTGGGCAACTTCCAGGTCGGCCTCACCTACGTCGCCTACCTGAGCTCGCCGGACGTCGCCCAGGGCCGCCTGCTGGCGGACCGCGACTACCTGTCGTTCAACGCCAAGTACACCTTCTGAGCCCTATTGCACCGAGGACAAGGCCTGCCATGAACCAGCCCCTTAACCGATCGCCGTTCAGCCCGGTCACTGTCGGCCCGCTGACCCTGAAAAACCGCTTCATCAAGGCCGCCACCAACGAGGGCATGAGCGCCCAGGGCGTGCCGTCCCGGCAACTGGCCAAGTTGCACGCCGGCCTTGCCAGCGGCGGTGTGGCGCTGACCACGGTGGCCTATTGCGCGGTCAGCCGCGACGGCCGCACGCTGCCCAACCAGCTGATCCTGGAGCGTGAAAGCCTGCCGCACTTCAAGGCGCTGACCGACGCGGTGCACCGCGAAGGTGGGCTGGCCAGTGCGCAGATCACCCACGGCGGTTGTTTTACCTTCATTCGCGAGCGTTCCACCCCCAGGCCGCTGTCGGCCAGTGGCGGCTTCAACAAGATCGGCATGATGAGTGGCATGTTCCTCAAGCAGGCCATGAACGAAGCCGACATGCAGCAAGTGGTGCGCGACTTCGCCCAGGGCGCGCGCCTGGCCCGCGAGGCCGGTTTCGATGCGGTGGAAATCCACATGGGCCATGGTTACCTGCTCAGCCAGTTCATCTCACCGCTGTACAACAAGCGCCGCGACCAGTACGGCGGCAGCCTGGAGAACCGCCTGCGCTTCCCGCGCCGGGTGCTGCGCGCGGTGCTGGACGCGGTTGGCCAGGAGCTGGCGGTGGTGTGCAAGTACAGCATCACCGAAGGCGTGCGTGCGGGTAACAGCGCCGAGGACGGCGCGCAGATCGCGCGCATGCTGGAGCAGGAGGGCGCGCACTTGCTGGTGCTCAGCGCCGGGATGAACGCCGAGTCGATCACCACCATGTTCGGCTCGTCGTTCCCCAAGGAAAACCGCGTGCAGCAGAAGAACCCGGTGATTGCCCTGGCCATGGCGCTGCAGCGGCGCATGGACCCGGTGGTGGAGTTTCGCGAGTTGTACCTGCTGGAACATGCGCGCAAGGTGCGGGCGGCAGTGAAAATGCCGCTGGCGTACCTGGGCGGTGCCAAGAGCCTGGCGAGTATCGAGCAGGTCATGGCCGAGGGCTTTGACCTGGTGGCCATGGGACGGGTGTTGATCGCCGAGCCTGACTACGTGAACAAACTGGCCAGTGGCGCCAGCCGCAACTCGATCTGCACCGCGTGCAACCGCTGTGTGGCGATGATGTATACCCCGGGTGGCACATCCTGTGTGCTCGGCCAACCGGGTGATGCCCAGCTCAACAGCCAGCGCGCCGGAGGGTAAGGCGACAGACTGTGGGAGCGGGTTTACCCGCGAATGCGTCGTTTTAGCCAATGGCGCATTCGCGGGTAAACCCGCTCCCACAGGACCGTATCACCCGTGCTGCAGGAACTCCAGGCAGCTACGGTTGAACAGCTCGCGATGCTCCACCTGCACCCAGTGCCCGCAACGGTTCAGCACAATGAACCGTGCCTGGCGTGCGCCATCGATGATGTGCTGGGCGCCACTGACCGGGTTGAAGTTGTCGTTGCTGCCCCAGAACCCGAGGATCGGGCATTCGATCTCACCCAGGCGCGTGCGCATGTTCGGCACCAGCATGGTGCTGAACAGGTTCTTCGGTTGCGTCACCGCCACCGCCACCCGCTCCAGCAGCAGTTCTTCGGGCAGGATCGAGTCATCGAACAGCTGCAGGCGCATCATGCTGCGCATTTCCTCAAGGCCGATGGGGCCGGCATTGAACAGCCCGACCATGCGCAGGATGCCGGGCATCTGGAAGTAGGTTTCCCGCTCCTCCACGCCCCCCGGAGCCAGCAGGATCAAGCGTTCCGCCAATTGCGGCAGGCGCAGCGCCAGGCCCAGGGCAATGGCACCGCCCAGCGAGTTGCCGAGCAGGGTGCAGCGGCTGATGCCGAGTTGCTCGAGCAATGCCGCCACGCAATCGACAAAGAACCCCAGCTCGTAGCGCACGTCTTCGGGCTTGTCCGAACGGCCGAACCCGGGCAGGTCGAGCAGGATGTTGCGGTAGCCGGCCGCGACCAGCGCTGGGTAGTTGCCCTTGAAGTTGCTGAAACCGCTGGCGCCCGGGCCGCTGCCGTGCAGCCAGAGCACCACCGGGCCCTGGCCTTCGTCCAGGTAGTGCAGGCGCAGGCCGTTGGGCAAGGTGGCGTAGTGGCCGGTGGGCAAGGGCAAATCGACGGGTTGGTTCATGCCGGTTCTCCAGTTCTTGGTGGGGTGAGGGCACGCCGGGCAGGCCATCTTGCCGCCTGAAGGGGAAGGCCAGGCCGGCCCGGAATGCGTCCCCCGATCCTGTGCCGCCTGGGCCCGGCCGGCATCGTCCATCCGGACCACGACGCGCGCGCAGCGCTAGTCCTATCGGACGATGTTCGGCACGGGCCGGCGGCCAATGATGGTGGAAGACCAACGGGCTTCAACCAAGGAGAACGCTATGAAACTGCAGAACAAAGTGGCCTTCGTCACCGGCGCCGGGCAGGGCATGGGCCAGGCCATCGTGCGCCGCTTCGTCGCCGAAGGGGCGAAGGTGGTAGCTGTCGACCTCAACCAGGCCGCGCTTGCCGCCAGCCTGGCCGACCTCGGCGAGCAGGTGCTGGCGCTGGGCTGCAACGTCGCCGATGGCGCGTCGGTGGCCGATGCCATGGGTCAGGTCGAAGCGCATTTCGGCGGCCTGGACATCGTCGTCAACAACGCAGGCGTCGGCGCCCTCGATGCCTTCCTCGACACACCGGACGACAGTTGGGCACGGGTTATCGGGGTCAACCTGAGTGGCACTTTCCTGTGCTGCCGCGAAGGCGCCCGCTTGATGCTCAAGGGCAAGCGCCAGGGCGTGCTGATCAACCTGTCGAGCACCGCCGCGCTGACCGGCGAAGGGCCAAGCCACTACTGCGCCTCGAAGGCCGCAGTGATGGGCCTGACCCGCTCGATCGCCCGTGAACTGGCGGCCCAGGGCATCCGCGTCAACACCCTGGTGCCGGGCCCGACCAACACGCCGATGATGGCCGGCATCCCCGATGAGCACATGCAGGCGCTGCTGAAGAACGTGCCCCTGGGGCGCATGTGCGAAACCGACGAGATCGCGCGGGTGGCGGTGTTCCTGGCCAGCGATGACGCCAGCTTCATCACCGGGCAGAACATCGCCGTCAACGGCGGCATGGCCTTTATCTGACAGGAGATCAACCGATGAGCAAACGTCTGAAAGGCAAGATCGCCTTCGTCACCGGGGCCGGCTCGGGCATTGGCGAGGCGACCGCATTGCGCTTCGCCGAAGAGGGCGCCCTGGTGGTGCTGTGTGGGCGGCGCCGCGAGCCGCTGGAAGGGGTACGTGAGCAGATCCTGGCCCGTGGTGGCTGCGCCGAAGTGGCGGTGGCCGACGTCAGTGACGAACAGGCCTACGTGGCGGCACTGCAAGCCACCGCCCAGCGCCATGGCGGCCTGGACATCCTGGTCAACAACGCCATGGCCTATACATGGGGCGGCATCGACAACATGAGCACCGCCGACTGGCACGCCAACTTCGCCACCACCGTGGACGGCACCTTCTGGGGCACGCGCACGGCGATGCAACTGATGAGGGGCAAGGGCGGCTCGATCGTCAACATCGCTTCCATCTGCGGGCTGTTCGGTACCTCCTGGATGGCCGGTTATTCCGCCGCCAAGGCTGCGGTGATCAACTTCAGCCGCGCGGCGGCCAGCGAAGGCGCGGCGGACAATATCCGTTGCAACGTGATCATTCCCGGCGTGGTCGACACGCCGGCGACAGCGGGCATGCTGAGCGACGCCAAGGCCCGGGCCAATACCGAGAAGGTCATCCCCATGCGCCGGGTCGGCCTGCCGCAGGAGCTGGCCAACGCCATCCTGTTCCTGGCCAGCGACGAGGCGTCGTACGTGACCGGGGCAAGCCTGGCCGTGGACGGCGGGCGCGGTTCGGACCTGTACACGGTGCTGGAGTGACGGCCATGGAGAGCAGCACCACGCTGCTGCAGCGCATCGACCGCCTGGAGTCGCTGGACGCGATTCGCCAACTGGCCGGCAAGTACGCGTTGGCCCTGGACATGCGCGACATGGACGCCATGGCCAACTGCTTCGCCGCAGATGTGCGGGTCGGCCGCGACAAGTATGGCCGCGCCCACCTCAAGGCCTGGCTGGACGAGACCATGCGCAAGCAGTTCCATGGCACCTCGCACCACCTGGGCCAGCACATCATCGAGTTCAGCGATGCCGACCATGCCACGGGCGTGGTGTACTCGAAGAACGAGCATGAGACCGGGCCGGAGTGGGTGATCATGCAGATGCTGTACTGGGATGACTACGAGCGTATTGACGGGCGCTGGTGTTTCCGCCGCCGCCTGCCGTGCTACTGGTACGCCACCGACCTGAACAAGCCACCGATCGGTGGCCTGAAGATGCGCTGGCCAGGGCGTGAGCCTTATGCCGGGAGCTTCCACGAGCTGTTCCCGTCGTGGGATGCGTTCTGGGCCCAGCGGCCGGACAAAGATGCCTTGCCGCAGATTGCCGAGCCGGCGCCGCTGGAGGGTTTTCTGCAAGCGATGCGGCGTGGGGCAGGAGACCCGAAGATTCGCGTTCGCTAGCTACTGCTGCCAAGGCAGGTGCCCCTGCCTTGCGCAATTTCCAAGGGCTGGCGCGATCCTTGTGGTAGCGGGTTCACCCGCGAACACCGGCTACGCCGGTGCCATACACCGTGTTGCCTGCTTCGCGGGTGAACCCGCTCCCACAAGGATCGCGCCAGTAATCAGACATTGGGCAAGATAGTTGATCCCATGATTCAAAAAGGGGCTCAGCGCCCCTTCACCTCCCGCGGCATGCCCAGCGCCCGTTCGGCAATCACATTGCGCTGGATCTCGTTACTGCCGCCATAAATCGTGTCGGCCCGGGTAAACAGGAACAGCGACTGCAACCGGCTCAACCCATACGGCGCGCTCTCCAGCACTTCGGCCGCATCCCCCAGCACATCCATGGCCAGCTTGCCCAGCTCGATATGCCAGTTCGACCAGGCCAGCTTGTAGATCATCGCTTCACGCGCGAGGCTGCCATCCTGCGGCCCGGACAGCATGCGCAGGGAGTTGTAGCGCAGTACCTTGAGCCCCGACCAGGCCTGGGCCAGGCGCTGGCGTAGCAGCGGGTCGTGGGCAGCGCCGTTGGCACGGGCTATGCGCAGCACTTCTTCCAGCTCGTTGTGAAACTGCATCTGCTGGCCCAGCGTCGACACGCCGCGCTCGAAACCCAGCAAGGCCATGGCGATCTTCCAGCCTTCGCCGGGCTGGCCGACCAGGTTGTTTGCCGAAGTCTCGGCCTGGTCGAAGAACACCTCGTTGAACTCGCTGGTACCGGTCAGCTGCTGGATCGGCTGAACGCGGATGTTCGCCTGGGCCATCGGCACCAGCAGGAACGACAAACCCTGGTGGCCGACGCTGCCAGACTCGGTGCGCGCCAGCACGAAACACCAGTCGGCCTCATGGGCCAACGAGGTCCAGACCTTTTGCCCGCTTATCAGCCAGCGCTCACCGTCGGCATCGAGGCGGGCGCGGGTTTGCACGTTGGCCAGGTCCGAGCCGGCGCCGGGTTCGGAGTAACCCTGGCACCAGAACGCCTCGCCCTTGAGGATCCCCGGCAGCAGGCGCTGGCGTTGCTCGGGCGTGCCAAAAGCAGCAAGGGTAGGGCCGACCAGCCCCTCGCCGATATGGCCCATGCGCCCAGGGCCACCGGCCCGTGCGTATTCCTCGTGGAAGATCACTTGCTGGCTGATGCTCAGGCCGCGGCCACCGTCTTCAGGCTGCCAGCCCACGCCCACCCAGCCACCGGCTGCCAACTCGCGCTCCCAGGCTTTGCGCTCGGCGGGGAAGCTGTGCTCGTCGCCAGGGCCGCCGCGAAAGCGCAGCGGCTCGAATTCGCCTTGCAGGTGCGTCGCCAGCCAGCGGGCAATCTCTTGGCGGAAGGCTTCGTCCGCCGTACTGAAGCCGATTTTCATGGTCGTTCTCCCAATAACTCGCTGGCCAGGCATTCACGGTGCCACGCCGGGTTGCCGAGCAGCTGTTCACTGGCCCTGGCGCGCTTGAAATAGAGGTGTGGGTCGTATTCCCAGGTGAAGCCGACCCCCCCGTGCAGCTGGATCGACTCGGCCGCGCAGTGGAAGAACGCTTCGCTGGCATGCGCCTTGGCCGTGGCCGCCGCGGCCAGCAATTCGCTGCGCACGGCCGGGTCGCCGTCTTCGGCCAGGTACTCGCGGGCCACGCAGGCGGCGTACCACACGGCCGAGCGGGCGCATTCGACTTGCAGCATCATGTCGGCGCAGCGGTGCTTGATGGCCTGGAAGCTGGCCACCGGGCGGCCGAACTGGTGGCGTTCGGCTGTGTAGGCCAGGGTCAGGTCCAGTGCCTGCTGGGCACCGCCGAGCTGTTCGGCGGCCAGGCCAATGGCTGCGATACGCTGGGTGGCCTGCAGCAGTGGCCAGGCCCGATCAATGGCGCCCAGGCGCTGTGCTTCGCTGACCTCGACCTGGCGCAGCTCGATACGCGCCAGGCGCCGGGTCTGGTCAAGGGTGGGTAATGTAGTACGTACTACGCCTGGTGTGTTGGCCGGCACGGCGAACAGGCTGACGCCGTGTTCGCCAACGCTGCCTGGGCGGCGCACGGCGATCAGCAGCAGGTCAGCCTGGGCGCCGTCGATGACCTGGGCGTGGCAGCCATCAAGGCGGTAGCCATCGCCATCGGGCCGCAGTTCGACCTGCAACTGCCCGGCCTGCAGTGGGCAGGCCAGGGTAGCGTGCAGCTGGCCTGCGGCGATGGCCGGCAACCAGTCGGCTTGCAGTACCGGGTTGTCGGCCAGCAGCAGGGCCGGGGTAGCCAGGCAACTGGTGGCGAACAGCGGCGAGCCGAGCAGAAAGCGCCCGCATTGCTCCAGCAACACGGCCAGCTCGACAAAGCCAAGGCCCATTCCGCCGTAGGCTTCGGGCACCATCAGTGCGGGCCAGTAAAGCGCCTGGCCGATCTGCCGGTACAGCTCGGGGTCGTAGCCGTCGTCACGGCTCATGCCCGTGCGTACTGCATGCGAGTCGCTGGCCTGGGCGAGAAAACGCTCGGCACTGTCGCGAATCATCAACTGTTCCTCGGTGAAAGCGAACTCCATAGTGGGCATCTCTAGGTTGGTGGGGCAGCGTTGCCGCCCTTCGCGGGCAAGCCCGCACCTACAGGGGTAGCAGCGAGCCTGTGGGAGCGGGCATGCCCGCGAAGGGCTGCAGCGCAGCCCCAGGATTCAGATAAACAACAACCCGAATCTAGGGCCGGGCCACTCACCGCGAATCATTGAAACGGACTAGGCGCGCAGCCCGCCGCGCCACGCCTTGCGCTTAGTCTCAACGGACGATGAGCGCAGGCGTGGCGCTTTGCACAATGTTCCCCAAGGCAACCCCTTGAGCCAGGAGGAACATGGGCATGATCGACATACGTGGTTTGAGCTATTTCGTCTCGCAGATCGAGAACCTCGGCCAGTGGCAACGCTACGCCGAGGATGTGCTCGGCATGCAGGTACAGGCGGCACCCGGCGGCGGCCTGTACGTGAAGATGGACGAGCGGCCCTACCGCATGCTGGTGGTCGAGGGCGACTCGCCGCGCTACCTGGCCAGTGGTTGGGAGCTGGCCAATGAGCAGGCATTCAACCAGGCCCTGCAACACCTGGACCGCTGCGGCGTGGCCTGGCAGGCCGGCAGCGCCGAAGCCATCGAGCAGCGCGGCGTGCAGGCGCTGGTGACGCTGACCGACCCGTCCGGCAACGCGCATGAGCTGAGCTGGGGCCACCGCTCCGACTGCCTGCCGTTCGTGTCGCCGCAGGGGGTGCCGCGTTTCATTACCGGCGACATGGGCCTTGGCCACACCGTGCTGCCCGCACCCAACTTCGACGCCACCCTGGCGTTCGCCAAGGACGTGCTCGGCTTCGGCCTGTCGGACATCTTCAATTTCCGCCCGGACCCTGCGGCGCCGCCGGTGCGTATCCACTTCCTGCACTGCGCCAATGCCCGCCACCACAGCCTGGCACTGGCCGAGTACCCGGTGCCGTCCGGCTGTGTGCACGTGATGGTCGAGGTGGACTCGATGACCGAAGTCGGCCGTGCCCATGACCGCCTGCAGGCCCAAGGCGGGCAGCTGTCGGCCACCCTCGGCCAGCACCTGAACGACGGCATGACCAGTTTCTACATGAAGACACCGTCCGGCTTCGACCTGGAGTACGGCTATGGCGGGTTGCAGGTCGACTGGGCCGAACACTCGGCCTTCGAGTTCACCCGCGTCAGCATCTGGGGCCACGACTTCTCGGTCGGCCGCCAGTAAGGAGCAGTTGAGCATGAACAAGCAAATGACCAGTGCCGATGCCGTCGCCCAGTTGCGCGATGGCATGACCATCGGCTTCGGCGGCTGGGGGCCGCGGCGCAAGCCGATGGCCATCGTCCGGGAAATCCTCCGCTCGCCGGTCAAGGACCTGACCGTGGTCGCCTACGGCGGCCCGGAAGTGGGCATGCTGTGCGCCGCCGGCAAGGTGCGCAAGCTGGTGTTCGGCTTCGTCACCCTCGATGCCATCCCGCTTGAACCGTATTACCGCAAGGCCCGCGAGGCCGGCGAGCTGGAGCTGATGGAACTCGACGAAGGCATGTTCCAGTGGGGCCTGCGCGCCGCGGGCATGCGCCTGCCGTTCCTGCCTACCCGCTGTGGCCTGGCCACCGATGTGACGCGGTTGAACCCGTCGCTGAAGACCGTCCGTTCGCCCTATGACGACGGCGAGGTGCTGCTGGCCATGCCGGCGCTGGAGCTGGATGTGGCGTTCCTGCATGTGAACGTCGCCGACCGCCTGGGCAACTGCCTGGTCACCGGCCCCGACCCGTATTTCGACCACCTGTTCGCCCGCGCGGCCAAGCAGTGCTTCGTCTCCTGCGAGCGCCTGGAACAGCGCCTGCAACTGGATGCCGAGCAGGCCCGCTTCAACACCTTCGAGCGTTACCTGGTGACAGGCGTGGTGCATGCCCCGCTCGGTGCCCACCCGACGTCGTGCCCGTCGGACTACGGCTGGGACCTGGAGCACCTCAAGGGCTATGTCGCCAGCGCCCAGGAAGAGGGCGGTTGGCAGCGCTACGTCGAGGCCTGCGTGGCCGGCGGCGAGCAAGCTTATCAAGCGCACAACGGCGGCGCCGCGCGCATGGGCGCCTTGCCCTTACCTGTGTTTTGAGGAGTCCGAGCATGACTGCCACCTGTGAATTCACCCTTGCCGAACTGCTGATCGTCGCCGCTGCCGAAGCCTGGCGTGGCAACGGCGAGGTCATCGCCTCGGGCCTGGGCGTGATCCCGCGCCTGGGGGCGAGCCTGGCCAAACTCACCCACAGCCCCGAACTGCTGATGACCGACAGCGAGGCGTTCCTGGTCGAGGAACCGATCCCGCTGGGCCCACGCGGCGAGCAATCGCCTCGCTACAGCGGCTACCTGTCGTTCGAGCGGGTGTTCGAGTGCGTCTGGGGCGGCCGCCGCCACGCCATGATCGGGCCGACCCAGGTCGACCGCTGGGGCCAGACCAACCTGTCCTGCGTCGGCGACTACCACAAGCCGCGCACCGCCATGCTCGGCGTGCGCGGCCTGCCCGGCAACAGCATCAACCATATCAACTCGTTCTTCGTGCCCAACCACAACACCCGCGTGTTCGTCAGCGGCGAAGTGGACATGGTCTCGGGCGTCGGCTTCAAGGCCGAGCGCTGGCCGCAAGGCGCGCGCCGCGACTTGATGGACATCCGCCAGGTCATCACCGACCTGTGCACCCTGGATTTCGACGGGCCTGAGCGCGCCGTGCAGGTGCGCACCCTGCACCCGGGCGTGAGCTTCGACGAAGTGCAGGACAAGACCGGCTTCCCGTTGCTCAAGTCGGCGCAACTGCGCGAGACCGCGCACCCCAGCGCCGAGCAGTTGGCGCTGATCCAGCGTCTCGACCCCCATGGCTTGCGCGCCAGCGCGATCAAGGGCAACCCGCCCGGCATTCGCGCCGCCTGAGGACACCAGCATGCACAGCAGCGACAGCCAATTCGTCAGCCGCGAAGACTCGGCCGTTTACGAAACGCAAAGCCCGGTGCTTTATGCCGTGGCCGAGGGGATCGCCACGCTGACCCTGAACCGCCCGGCGTTCAACAACGCGCAGAACTCGCAGATGACCTACGCCCTGGACGCAGCCTTGCGCCAGGCGGTGGACGACGACAGCGTCAAGGTCATCGTGCTGCGTGGCGAGGGCCGGCATTTTTCCGCCGGCCACGATATCGGCACCCCAGGGCGCGACATCAACAAGCCCTTCGACCGCGCGCACCTGTGGTGGGACCACACCAACAAGCCCGGTGGCGAGCAACTGTATGCCCGCGAGCAGGAGGTGTACCTGGGTATGTGCCGGCGCTGGCGCGAACTGCCCAAGCCGACCATCGCCATGGTCCATGGCGCCTGCGTGGCGGGTGGGCTGATGCTGGCGTGGGTATGCGACCTGATCGTCGCCAGCGACGATGCGTTCTTCCAGGACCCGGTGGTGCGCATGGGCATCCCGGGGGTGGAGTACTTCGCCCACCCCTATGAGCTGAACCCACGCATCGCCAAGGAATTCCTGTTCTGTGGCGAGCGCATGAGTGCCGAGCGTGCCTACCAGATGGGCATGGTCAACCGCGTGGTGCCGCGTGAGCAATTGCAGGCGGTGACCTATGCGCTGGCGGCCAGCATCGCCCGGCAGCCGCGCATGGGCCTGGCCCTGACCAAGCAGGCGATCAACCACGTCGAGGACCTGCAGGGCAAGCGCACGGCCATGGATGCGGCATTCGCCTGGCACCACTTCGCCCATGCCCATAACGAGCTGCTGTCGGGCGACAAGCTCGGCGGCTTCGACGCCAAGGGCATGGCCCAGGCCAACAAGCAGGCGCTGCAGGGCGAAGGGGGCGAGCGGTGAGCCGCTGGATGAACACGCCACTGACCGAGGCGCTGGGCTGCCGCTACCCGGTGGTGCAAACGGCCATGGGCTGGGTGTCCGATGCCAACCTGGTGACCGCGACCACCCAGGCTGGCGGGTTCGGCTTCCTGGCCGGGGCGACGATTGCTGCCGATGCCCTGGAGGGCGAGATCCGCAAGGTGATCGAGGCCACCGGTGGCAGCAACTTCGGCCTCAACTTCCACATGTTCCAGGACAACGCGGCGCAGTGCGTCGACCTGGCCATCCGTTATCGCCTGCGTGCGGTCAGTTATGGGCGCGGGCCGGATGCACAGACCATCGCCCGCTTCAAGGCCGCCGGGGTGTTGTGCATTCCTACCGTCGGCGCCCTCAAGCATGCGCTCAAGGCCCAGGAACTGGGCGCCGACCTGATTACCTTGCAGGCGGGCGAGGGCGGCGGCCATACCGGCGGCGTGCCGGGCTCGATCCTGTTGCCGCAGGTACTGGCGGCAGTGCGCGTACCGGTGATTGCCGCCGGTGGCCACTCCACCGGGCGCGGCCTGGCCGCGGTGCTGGCGGCCGGTGCCAGCGGCATCGCCATGGGCACGCGGTTCCTGATGACCCGCGAATCGCCGACCCCGGCCACCACCCTGGCGCGCTACCTCAAGGTCGACGACCCGCAGCAGGTACGGGTAACCACGGCGGTGGACGGCATGCGCCACCGCATGATCGAAAACCGTTTCATCAATCGCCTTGAACAGGCCGGGCCGTTCGGCCGCCTGCGCATCGCCCTGGCCAGCGCCTGGCAATGGAAGCAGCACACCGGCATGAGCCTGGCGCACATGGGCGCGGTGTTCCTGCGTGCCCTGCGCGAAGACCCGGCGGCCTTGTCGCAAGTGGTCATGGCCGCCAACCAGCCGGTGCTGTTGCAGCGCTCGATGGTCGATGGCCAGCCCGACGCCGGCATCCTGCCCAGCGGCCAGGTGGCGGCGGCGATCAGCGAGCTGCTCAGCTGCCGCGAGGTCATCGAAGGCATCGTCGCCGAAGCCAACCAGTGCCTCGACGCCTTGCTCGCGCGCTGCCCGGCCGAGCCTGCGGCAACCCCCAACGACAGACTTGCCCTTAGCGGAGAACGCTCATGAACCAGGCTTTCACCACCCAGATCGACCAGGGCATTGCCGAACTGGTGATCGACAAACCGCCGGTCAACGCCCTCGACAGCCAGCAATGGCGCGCCCTGGCCGCGCAAATCAACAGCCTTGGGGCCAACCCCGAGGTGCGCGTCATCGTCATTCGCGCCGAAGGGCGCGGCTTCTGTGCCGGCGTCGACATCAAGGAACTGGACGCCCACCCCGAGCGCATCGTCGAGGTCAACGCCGGCAACTATGAAACCTTCAAGGCTGTGCACCGCAACCCGGTGCCGGTGATCGTCGCCGTGCATGGCTTTGTGCTGGGCGGCGGCATCGGCATCACCGGCGCTGCCGACATTGTCGTGGCCGCCGACTGCGCGCGCTTTGCCCTGCCGGAAGTGGACCGCGGCGCCATGGGTGGCGGCGCGCACCTGCAGCGGCTGTTCCCGGTGCAGAAGGTGCGCTACCTGTTTTTCACCGGCGACAGCATTGGCGCCCAGCAGGCCCAGGCTTACGGCTTTATCGAGCGTGTGGTGCCCAAGGCACAGCTGCGTGAAACGGCACTGGAGATCGCCGCGCGCATCGCCGCCAAGAGCCCGGGCATGATCCGCATCGCCAAGGAAGCCTTGAACGGCATCGAGGACGGCAACCTGGAAGACAAGTATCGCTGGGAGCAGGGCTTCACCCTGCAGGCCTACACCAGCCCCGACTCGGCGGAGACCCGCCGGGCGTTCGTCGAAAAACGCGACGCCAAGTTCTGAGGGAGCGCCATGCAACTGACCTTTACCCCCAAACAGCTGGCGTTTCGCGCCGAGGTGAGGGCCTGGCTCGCGCATAACCTGCCGCGCCAACCGCTGGCCAGCTACGACACCCGCGAAGGCTTCGAGCAGCACCGAGCCTGGGAGGCCAAGCTGTTCGAAAGCCGCTGGTCGATGGTGATGTGGCCTGCCGAACTGGGTGGGCGCGGCTGCGACCTGATCGAATGGCTGATCTTCGAGGAAGAGTACTACGGCGCCGGGGCGCCGATGCGCGTCAACCAGAACGGCCAGTTGTTGCTTGGCCCGACCCTGATGGAGTTCGGCACCGCCGAGCAGAAGCGCCGCTTCCTGCCGCGCATGGCGGCCAGCGTGGACATGTGGGCGCAGGGCTGGTCAGAGCCCAACGCCGGCTCCGACATGGCGGCGATCACCAGCAAGGCGCTGCTCGACGGCGACCACTATGTGCTCAATGGCCAGAAAACCTGGTCGACCCGGGCGATCTTCGCCGACTGGCTGTTCGGCCTGTTCCGCAGCGAGCCTGGCTCCAGCCGCCACCATGGCTTGTCGTTCCTGATGGTGCCGCTTGATGCACCGGGGGTGAGCATTCGCCCGATCAAGGCGCTGAACGGCAAGGACGCCTTTGCCGAGGTGTTCTTCGACGACGTGCGGGTGCCGGTGGCCAACCGCATCGGTGCCGAGGGGCAGGGCTGGCACGTGGCAATGGCCACCGCCGGTTTCGAGCGCGGCTTGCTGCTTCGCTCGCCCGCGCGCTTCCAGTACACCGCGCGCAAGCTGGTCGAGCTGTTCAAGGCCAGCCCGGAAAGCGCCGCCCGCGACCCAGGGCTGGGCGAGGCGGTCGGCGACTGCTGGATGGGCGCCGAGGCCTACGCATTGTCGGCCTACCACACGGTCGGGCGGCTGTCCCGGGGTGAACAGATCGGGGCCGAGTCGAGCATCAACAAGATCATCTGGTCCGAGCTCGACCTGAAGATGCACGAAACCGCCATGCGCCTGCTGGGCGCGCGTGGCGAACTGTTGGCCAACGCACCGGCGGCAGTAGAGGCGGCGAACTGGCTGGAAGGCTTCCTGTTCGCCCAGGCCGGGCCGATCTATGCCGGCACCAACGAGATCCAGCGCAACATCATCGCCGAGCGCATGCTCGGCCTGCCCAAGTAAGGACCAGGCCATGGACTTCACCTTTACCGATGACCAGCTGTCGTTTCGCGAAGCCATCAGCCGTTTCCTGATGACCGAAGCCGCCCCGGAAATGCTCCGGGAAATCTGGGAAACCGACGCCGGCCGCTCGCCCGACCTGCGCAACCGCATTGCCGCCCAGGGCCTGACGGCGCTGTCGGTGCCCGAGGCCGAGGGCGGCCTGGGCATGGACGATGTGGCCTGGGCCCTGATGACCCAGGAGCTGGGCTATTACGGCATCCCTGATTCACTGGCCGACACTGCGTATGTGGCCGCCGGGCTGCTGGCCGGCCTCGACCCCGGCAACCCGGCGCGCGTCGAACTGCTGCCGCGCATCGCCGAAGGCAGCGTGCGCCTGGCGATCAGCCACGCCATCAACCCGCTGGTCAGCGACGCCCAGCTGGCTGAGGTGCTGATTTTACCGGCGGGCGATGAGCTGCACCTGGTGCCGCGGGCGGCAGTGGATGTGCTGGCCAACCCGAGCATCGACGCCTCGCGGCGCCTTGGCCAGGTGAGCTGGAACCCGTCAGCGCAGACTTTGCTGGCCACTGGCGAGCAAGGCCGTCGCCTGCAGGCGCAGCTGCTCGACCGCGGCGCGCTGTCGGTGGCCGGGCAGTTGCTCGGCCTGGCCCAGCGCATGCTCGACCTGTCGGTGGACTACGTGGCCCAGCGCAAGCAGTTTGGCCGGCAGATCGGCAGTTTCCAGGCGGTCAAGCATCACCTGGCCGACGTGGCGCGCCAGATCGAGCAGGCCAAGCCGGTGCTGTACCGCGCCGCCCATGGCCTGGCGCGCGGCGCGGCGAACGCCTCGGTGTGGGTCTCGCAGGCTCGCCTGGCCTGCTGCGAGGCCAGTTGGCTGGCGGCGCGCCACGGCATCCAGGTGCATGGCGCCATGGGATACACCTGGGAAGTCGACCTGCAGATGTTCATGAAGCGGGCCTGGGCGCTGGATGCGTCCTGGGGTGACCGCGGTTTTCACAAATCCCGTGTCGGCGCTTACCTGTTCGCCGACGGCACCCGGCTTGGGCCAGGGCATACCTTCGAGGAGTAGAACATGGCAGAGGCATATATCGTCGATGCGCTGCGCAGCCCCACCGGCAAGCGCAAGGGCGCGCTGGCCGAGGTGCATGCCATCGACCTGGGCGCACATGTGCTCAAGGCCCTGGTGGCACGCAACGCCATCCCTGCCGAGGATTACGACGACGTGATCTTTGGCTGCGTCGATACCATTGGCGCCCAGGCCGGTGACATTGCCCGTACCAGCTGGCTGGCCGCCGGCTTGCCGCTTTCGGTACCGGGCACCACGGTCGACCGCCAGTGCGGGTCGTCGCAGCAGGCGCTGCACTTTGCAGCCCAGGCCGTAATGAGCGGCACCCAGGACGTGGTCGCCGTAGGCGGCGTGCAGACCATGACCCGCATTCCGATTTCTTCGGCGATGCTGGCTGGCCAGCCACTCGGCTTTGCCGACCCGTTCAGTGGCAGCGAGGGCTGGCGCGCGCGCTTCGGCACGCAGCCGGTCAACCAGTTCTTTGCCGCACAACGCATCGCCGATCACTGGCAGATCAGCCGCGAGCAGATGGAAGTGTTCGCTCTGGAAAGCCATCGCCGGGCCTTGGCGGCCATTGCCAGTGGGCGCTTTGCCCGCGAAATCGTCAGCTACCAGGGGTTGGCCGTGGACGAAACCCCGCGCCAGACCAGCTTGGCGAAAATGGCCGAGCTGCAACCGGTCGACCCGCAGTTTGCGTCGATCACGGCGGCGGTTTCCAGCCAGACCTGTGACGCTTCGGCGGCCTTGCTGGTGGTCTCGGAAGCGGCGCTCAAACGCTACGACCTGACGCCCCGGGCGCGCATCCACCAGCTGACGGTGCTTGGCGACGACCCCATCTGGCACCTCACCGCACCCATTGCCGCCACCCGCAGGGCCTTGCAACGCAGCGGCCTGCGCATGGCCGATATCGACCGGGTGGAAATCAACGAAGCCTTCGCATCGGTGGTCATGGCCTGGAGCAAGGAGCTCGACTACGACCCGGCGCAGACCAACGTCAACGGCGGCGCCATCGCCCTCGGCCACCCGCTGGGCGCGACCGGTGCCCGCTTGACCACCACGCTGCTCAACGAACTGGAATGCAGTGGCGGCCGCTATGGCTTGCAGACCATGTGCGAAGGCGGTGGCCAGGCCAACGTAACCATCATCGAGCGCCTGTGAAGCGCGCTCTTCATTACCGGTAAAAGGATTCAGACATGGCGATATGTGAAGGCCGTACGGTGATCATCACCGGTGCCGGCGGCGGATTGGGCCGCGCTTATGCGCTGGCATTCGGCGCCGAGGGCGCCCAGGTGGTGGTCAACGATATCCGTGCCGAGGCGGCGCAGGCGGTGGCCAGCGAGGTCCGCGCCAATGGTGGCCAGGCCATTGCCAACAGTGACGACATCACCAGCCTGGCCAGTGCCCAGGGCATCGTCGACGCCGCGCTTGCAGCGTTCGGCGAAGTGCATGTGCTGGTCAACAACGCCGGGGTGCTGCGCGACCGCATGTTCATCAGCCTGGATGAAGACGACTGGGACCTGGTGATGCGCGTGCACCTCAAGGGCCATTACTGCCTGGCGAACATCCTTGGGCGCCGTTGGCGCGACCTGGCCAAGGCCGGCACGCCGGTTGCCGGGCGGATCATCAACACCAGTTCCGGGGCCGGCCTGCAGGGCTCGATCGGTCAGTCCAACTACGCCGCAGCCAAGGGCGGGATTGCTGCGCTGACCCTGGTGCAGGCGGCAGAGCTTGCACGCTACGGGGTCACGGCCAACGCCCTGGCACCGGCCGCGCGCACGGCGATGACCGAAAGCGCGATGCCGGACGTGGTCAAGGCGCCGGAGGACGGCAGTTTCGATGCCTGGGCGCCGGAAAACGTGGCGCCGCTGGTGGTGTGGCTGGGCAGTGTCGAATCGGCCCAGGTGACCGGGCAGGTGTTCGAAAGCCAGGGCGGGCGGATATCGCTGGCCGATGGCTGGCGCACGGGTACCACCGAGGACAAGGGCGGGCGTTGGCAGGTAAAGGAAATCGGCCCGGTGGTGGCGCAGATCCTTGCCCAGGCGCCGGCGGCACAACGGGTCTGGGGCAGCTAGGCCGCGCCAGAACATCGACTATAGGAAACCGCACATGAAGCAAGCTCCCCCTTATGTACCTGGCCACCAGTTGCTGGCCGGCAAGTCCGTGTTGATTACCGCCGCTGCGGGTGCCGGTATCGGTTACTCGGCAGCCCGGCGTAGTGCCGAAGAAGGCTGCCGCGCGCTGATGATTTCCGATGTGCACCCACGCCGCCTGGAGGAGGCGGTGGAGCGCCTCAAGGCCGAAACCGGGCTGCAGGCCATTCATGGCCAGTTGTGCGACGTTACCGTGGAGGCCGATGTGCAGGCATTGGTCGACCGCGCCGAGGGCCTGCTGGGCGGCGTCGATGTGCTGATCAACAACGCCGGGCTCGGCGGCCAGAAGGCCGTGGTCGAGATGACCGACCAGGAATGGTCGCGGGTAATCGACGTGACCCTGACCGGCACCTTCCGCATGACCCGGGCCATGCTGCCGCACATGCAGCGGCGCGGTGCCGGTGCCATTGTCAACAACGCTTCCGTGCTGGGCTGGCGGGCGCAGAAGGAGCAGGCGCACTACGCCGCGGCCAAGGCCGGGGTGATGGCGCTGACCCGCTGCAGCGCCCTGGAAGCGGCCGAGCATGGCGTGCGCATCAACGCGGTGTCGCCGTCGATTGCCCTGCACGACTTTCTCAAGAAGGCCTCCAGCGAAGCGTTGCTGGCCAGCCTGGCCAGCCGCGAGGCCTTTGGCCGCGCCGCCGAGGTCTGGGAAGTGGCCAACGTGATGATGTTCCTGGCCAGCGACTATGCGTCGTACATGGTCGGTGAAGTGTTGTCGGTCAGTTCACAGCAAGCCTGAGGAGCCCCACCATGAGCCATGTGTTCAACAGTGCCCAGGCCTTGCTGGCCGCCGAGGGTACCGACCTGGGCTGCAGCGAATGGCTGACCATCAGCCAGCAGCGCATCGACCTGTTCGCTGAAGCCACCGGCGACCACCAGTGGATTCATGTCGACCCTGAGCGGGCTGCGCAAGGCCCGTTCGGCGCCTGCATCGCCCACGGCTACCTGAGCCTGTCGCTGGTCAACCTGTTCCTGCCGCAGCTGCTGACCATCGGCAACCTGGCGATGGGCGTGAACTACGGCAGCGACCGTGTGCGCTTCCCGGCACCGGTGCGCGTTGGCGCGCGGGTGCGCGGCCGTGGCCAGGTGCTGCGCGCCGAGCAGGTGGCCGACAGCGTGCAGCTGGTGGTGCGGGTCAGCGTCGAAATCGAAGGCGAAAGCCGCCCCGGCTGCGTGATCGACACCATCAGCCGTTACACCTTCAACCCTGTAGCCGAGTGAGCCGTCATGGACCTGAATGAAGCAGTCATCGTTGCCACCGCACGTACCGCGCTGGCCAAATCGTTCCGTGGGTCGTTCAACGACACCGAAGCACCGGTACTTGGCGGGCATGTGGTCCGCGCCGTGGTCGAGCGTAGCGGGGTGGAGGCCGACGCCATCGACGATGTGATCATGGGCGCGGCCGTGCAGCAGGGCACCCAGGCCTACAACATCGGCCGCCTGTGCGCCTATACCGGCGGGCTGTCGCACAGTGTGCCGGGCATGGCCGTGGACCGCATGTGCGCCTCTGGGCTGATCAGCATCGGCATGGCCGCCAAGGGGATTGTCAGCGGCGAGCTGAACATAGCCATTGGTGGCGGCGTGGAGTCGCTGTCGCTGACCCAGACCAAGCACAAGAACACCTACCGCGCGCAGTCCCAGGCGGTGCAGGCGGTGATGCCGGATGCCTACATCCCGATGCTGGAAACCGCCGAGATCGTCTCGCGCCGCTACGGCATCAGCCGCGCCGCGCAGGATGAGTATTCGTTGCAGAGCCAGTTGCGCACGGCGGCCGCCCAGCGCGACGGGCTGTTCGACGAGGAGCTGGTGCCGTTGGAGGTCGACAAGCTGCTGTTCGACCAGGACGGCCAGCCTGCCGGGCATCAGCGGGTGCGGGTGGAGCGCGACGAGTGCAACCGCCCGGATACCCGGCTGGAGGACCTGGCGGCGTTGAAGCCGGTATGGAAGGACGGCAAGTGGGTGAGCCAGGGGGAGTTCGTCACGGCGGGCAATGCCTCGCAGTTTTCCGATGGTGCCTCGGCCAGCCTGTTGATGAGCCGTGGCGAAGCGCGTCGGCGCGGCCTGGCGCCGCTGGGTATCTACCGGGGTATCGCCTTGGCCGGATGTGCGCCGCAGGAGATGGGTATCGGGCCGGTGCTGGCGGTGCCCAAGCTGCTCAAGCGCTTTGGCCTGGGTGTGGCGGATATCGGCTTGTGGGAGATCAACGAGGCGTTTGCCTGCCAGGTGCTGCATTGCCGGGATGCGCTGGAAATTCCGCCCGAGCGGTTGAACGTGAACGGCGGGGCGATCTCGATCGGTCACCCGTTCGGCATGTCGGGTGCGCGGATGGTGGGGCATGCGTTGCTCGAAGGGCGCCGGCGTGGCGTGCGCTACGTGGTGGTAGCGATGTGTATTGGTGGCGGGATGGGGGCCGCGGGGTTGTTCGAGTTGCCTTGATAGCCGCGTGATCGCTCCCACAGGATTTGCGCAGCCCCCGAGCCTTGTTGGCAGGCGCTGCGCGTACTCTGTGGGAGCGGGTTCACCCGCGAAGAATCCAGCGCGGTGCATGGCACCGGCTATGCCGGTGTTCGCGGGTAAACCCGCTCCCACAAAGTGGCCAGACTTGCATCAGCTTTCCACCCCCAACAGCTGGTCAATCCTCCCGGCAAACCGCTGCAAGGCCGGCAGGTACTTCACCACCGCTTGCTCTTTACACCGTCAGGTTGTGGTGATGGCTGAAACTGCGCTACCTGCATGAATAGCTGAGGCAGTGCCGGCCCTTTCGCGGGTGAACCCGCTCCTACAGGGATATCACCGGCTTGTAGGAGCGGGTTCACCCGCGAAGAGGCCGGGCCTGCAAAAAACAGGTCAGCGCCGCGCCGACAACTGCTGCGGTGCCAGAAACGCATCATGGAAGTAATTGCGCACAGCCTGCATCGCCGGGCTGAACGCCCGCTCCCGGTGCCAGGCCAAGCCCACGCTCATGGGTGTCACCGGGTCGCTGATGGTCACCGTCTCGATGCGCTTGCCCTCCAGCGACCAGGGCCGGTGCACCAGGTCCGAGAGGATCGCCACGCCGCTGCCATTGGCGACCATGCTGCGCACGGCCTCCACCGAACTGGTGCGCACCCGCACGCTCGGCCATTGCCCGGCCTGTTCCCAGTAGCGCATGGCGCTTTGCTCGGCCTCGTCCACGGTCAGCAGGATAAAAGGCTCGCAGGCCACGTCGGCCAGGCTCACCGACGAGCGCTCGCACAGCGGATGGTGGCCGGGCAGCCACAGCCGGCGCTCGGAGTTGAACAGCGTTTCCGAGACGATGTCCGCATGGGTGAGGTTGGCGGTGAGCACTACCGCCATGTCGAAGCGCCCCTCCAGCAGGCCCTGCTCGATGGCGCTGCGCTCCTGTTCGTACAACTCCAGGGTCACGTCCGGGTGCCAGTGCTCCAGCCGCTGCAGGTGATGCGGCAGGAAGTAGCCGATCACCGTATAGCTTGCCGCCAAGCGCAGCAGGCCGCTGGCGCGTACGTCCGGTAGCGGGCTGTTCAGCGCATCGTCGACGCTGCGCAGGATCACATAGGCGCGGTTCAGAAAGTGCCGGCCGGCCTCGGTCAGGCTCATGCCCTGGGCCGAGCGCTGGAACAGCAGCACGCCGAGCATGGCCTCCAGCTCCTTGATGGCCGTGGTCACCGCCGACTGGGAGATGTTCAGGTGGATCGCCGCCTGGGAAATCTGGCCGATTTCGGCGGTGGCGACGAAGTAACGGACCTGGCGCAGGGTCAATGACACGGTAGGCTCCATGGGTATCTGATTTTCAGAAGGTACCCTATCTGTTTATAGATCTTCCCAAGGGGGTGCGGAGAATCTAACGTGGCTTGCATGCAGCCACAAGCGCCAGGAGATGTAGCCATGCAAGCAGTGGATTTCAATTCGGACATGGGTGAGGGCTTTGGCCCGTGGACCATTGGTGATGGCGTCGACAACGAGCTGATGGCTTTCATCAGCAGCGCTAACATTGCCACGGGCTTCCATGCCGGCGACCCCGGCACCATGCGCCGCACCGTCGAGCGGGCCAAGGCCCTGGGCGTTGCGGTGGGTGCGCACCCGGGCTTCCGTGACCTGGTCGGTTTCGGCCGCCGGCACATCAACGCCCCGGCCCAGGAACTGGTCGACGACATGCTCTACCAGTTGGGTGCGCTGCGCGAAATTGCCCGTGCCCAAGGCGTGCGCTTGCAGCACATCAAACCGCACGGGGCGTTGTACATGCACCTGGCGCGTGACGAACAAGCCGCCCGCCTGCTGGTGGAAAACCTGCGGGTGATCGAGCCTGAGCTGCTGCTGTACTGCATGCCGGGCTCGGTGATCTGCCGCATTGCCCAGCAACTGGGCCAGCCGGTAGTTCGCGAGTTCTACGCCGACCGCGAGTACGACCTGAGTGGCTCGATCGTGTTCACCCGTAATGTGCGGGGCTACGAGCCCAAAGCGGTCGCCGAACGCGTGCTGCGCGCTTGCCAGCAAGGCGTGGTGCGCACAGTCGAAGGGCAGGACCTGGCCATCGAATTCGATTCCATCTGCCTGCACAGTGACACCCCGGGCGCGCTCGACCTGGTCGAGGCCACGCGCAAGGCTCTGGACGCGGCCGGTATCGTGGTGCGTACACCGCGTTGAGTTCGTGAGGCAGCCGGCACGCACAAGCCGGAGCCCGTGCATTTTGTTTTCGCCTGCCTTTCTATAAAGATTCCAAGAAAAGGAACAGTCATGGCCGAATCGCTTGCTACAACCCCGATCCGCTACAGCTTCGGCGCCGACGAGCACCTGTTTGCCGAAGTCAGCGACAGCATGTCGCTGGAAGCCTTTTTCAAGGGCATGGCCGTTACTCGCGCAGTGGAGCGGCTGGCGCTGGATGGCGTGTTGGATGTGTGCCTGGCCAACGCGTCGTTCCAGATCCGCTTCGACCCCGACCGCATCGCCCCCGAAGCACTGCTCGAAGCCGTGCGAGGTGCCGAAGCGCAGGCGGTGGCCGAGCGTTCGTTGCACACGCGGATCATCGAAATCCCGGTGCTGTACAACGACCCCTGGACGCACGAAACCTTGATGCGTTTTCGCGACCGCCACCAGGACCCGGCCAGCACCGACCTGGAGTATGCCGCGCGCATCAACGGCCTGGCCGATGTCGAGGCGTTCATCGCCGCGCACAGCGGCGCGCCGTGGTTCGTTTCCATGGTCGGCTTCGTTGCCGGCCTGCCGTTCATGTTCCAGATGGTCGAGCGCGAGCGGCAACTGCAGGTGCCGAAATACCTGCGCCCACGTACCGACACGCCCAAGCTCACCCTGGGCCATGGCGGCTGCTTCGGCTGCATCTACTCGGTGCGCGGCGCCGGGGGGTACCAGATGTTCGGCGTCACCCCGGCGCCGATCTACGACCCGCAGCAGACCTTGAATTACCTGAAGGAGCACATGGTGTTCTTCCGCCCAGGTGACATCGTGCAGTTCAAGCCGATTGACCGGCGCACCTACGACCAGGCGGTGGCGGATGTGGAGGAGGGCCGTTTCGACCTGCGCATTCGCCCGGTGGAATTCTCACTGGATGCCTTCCTCGCCGAACCGGTCGGCTACCCGAAATCGCTGCAGGAGGTGCTGGCATGATCAAGGTACTCAAACCGGGCCTGGCGACGTCCGTGCAGGACCTTGGCCGCGAAGGCTACTACCACCTGGGCATTCCGCCGTCCGGTGCACTCGACCAGTATGCGCTGAGCGCGGCCAACCACCTGGTGGGCAACCCGGCGGGCGCCGCAGGCCTGGAGTGTGCGCTGGTGGGGCCGGAGCTGGAGTTCCTGCAAGATACATTGGTGGCGATATGTGGCGCACAGATGCCAGCGTTGCTCGATGGCCGTGAACAGCGCCCCGACACGGCCTTTGCCGTGCGCGCCGGGCAGGTACTGCGCTTCGGTTTTCCCACGGCAGGTGCGCGTGCCTACCTGGCGGTGGCTGGCGGCATCGATGTGCCCGAAGTGCTCGACAGCCGTTCCACTTATGCGCTGGGGGCGTTGGGTGGCTTCCATGGGCGCAAGCTGATGGCCGGGGACCTGCTACCGGTCGGTGTGCCCAGCGGCAAGACCCGCGCCGGTGCAAGCCTGCCCATGGCCCTGCGCCAGGCCCTGGGCGGCGAGGTGGTGTTGCGGGTGGTGCCGGGGCTGTACTTCCACCGCCTGACCGAAGCTGCGGCGCAAAGCTTTTTCACCGAGGCGTGGACAGTCGGCTCCGAAGCGGACCGTATCGGTTACCGCTACAAAGGTGGCAGCGCCTTGAGTTTCCAGCCGCGCGAGCAGCCATTCGGTGCCGGGTCGGATCCGTCGAACATCGTTGACAGCTGCTATCCGATCGGCTCGATCCAGGTGCCAGCGGGGCTGGAGCCGATCATCCTGCACCGCGATGCAGTGTCGGGTGGCGGGTACGCCATGATCGGCACGGTGATCAGTGCCGACCTGGATTTGATTGGCCAGATGCAGCCTAACCAGCAGGCGCGGTTCCTGGCGGTGAGCCTGGAGCAGGCGCTGGAGGCGCGGCGCTCGTACAAGAAAAAGCTCGGCTGCCTGGCCAGGCTTTTCAGCTGACCTGCATACGAAGCCGTGCTTTTTTGTGGGAGCGGCATGTGCCCGGGATCCCTGTAGGAGCGGGTTTACCCGCGAACACCGGCGCAGCCGGTGCCATGCACCGCGTCGCCTGCTTCGCGGGACAAGCCCTAATGCCAGTCAGTTAAGCGGTAACGGCTGACAGGTGCTTGCCTTGGGATTTTGGTTGCCTGTTGGATCGAGCGCCGCCCGCGCGGCGCTTCGCGGCACAAGGCCGCTCCCACTGTCTGTTTCGGGCCAGTCCATCCTGTTAAGTCACCTCTGTCCGCCTTGTTTGTTCCCTTCGATATTGAAGGGGGCGCCGCTGCTCTTCATCAATATCCAGCCATGCACCCAGGGTGCGAGTGCGCAGGTGGCAGGAGTAACTGGCCCGAAACAGATGTGGGAGCGGCCTTGTGCCGCGAAGCGCCGCGCG
>NZ_JBIVIF010000027.1:0-92982 GCF_044749595.1 Pseudomonas sp. NPDC089392 | reverse complement strand
AGGCGGCAGCGCAGTTATCCGAGGGTCGTCAAACCCAAGCCTGCCAAATATCCGAAAAAGAAACCTGGGGAGCTTAACTGACTGGCATTAGGGCAAGCCCGCTCCCACATTTCTTTCGGGCCAGTCTCTCCTGAGCCTTAGGCGCGCGTACCCTGAGTGCATGGCTGGAGAATGACGAAAAGCAGCGGCGCAACCTTCGATATTGAATGGAACAGACAAGGGCTCGCGCGCCAATGGCACAGACATCATTGGCCCGAAACAAATGTGAGAGCGGGCTTGCCCCGCGAAGCGCCGCGCGGGCGGCGCTCGATCTCATAGGCGCTGAATCTGTGTCGGCGAGCTTGCAGCACCAACACGATTCGCGCCAAAAACAAAGGCCGCGTAAGCGGCCCAATGGCAAGATGGTACTCGCCCGGATAACTTGAAACTTGCCCGGCGCACCAGTACCACCCTGCAAATCACCCTACCCTCCGAAAATTTATGGGGCAAGTAGACGGCAAAGTGCTGCAATGCTTTTGATTGGGCTGTGGAGTCAGGATTTTCTGATTTTGCCAAAATGGCTGTCCAGCTTGCAGCTTGGGAAATATCCTACGAGCCGCGTCCCCTGCCATCACCTTCTCAGTGGGAACCACTGCCCTTAGGCTTAAACCGTCGCCGAATAACTTGGCGATCGGGTGTGGTAACCCGAACCAGGGAGAGTTTCTGGCAGTCTATGGCGGCTGTACGCGGGAGGCTTTGTGCCTGCCGGGTTTTGGGAACTCTCTCCGGTTTACCACCCCGTGTACAGCTGCCACCTAATCGCGTGGTAACGAATAGGTGGGGCATTTAAGCGAGAGTTTCCAATGAAAAAGATAGTCCCCGATCCACCCCTACCCAGCACCTCCACCCGCCCCTTTGGCCGCTGCGACGCCGGCCATGACCCACTCTTCACCGTCAACCCGAACATTTCCGCCGAGGACGCTCTGGTCCACGTAGCCCTGTACCTGCGCAGCGCCTACGAGGCCGGCTACAAAGCCTTGGACTACATGCGCGAAGAAGGTCGCGGCATGTTCTGGTCGAACCTGCATGCGATTGAAATGGCGGAGGGTGTGATTGAGGCGATTCTCGATGGGATTGAGTCGACCCCTCCACCGCAAACAGGGTGTGAAGGCTGACAGGCGCCTGCCTCGAGGGTTTCAGCCCCTGTGAAATCGAGCGCCGCCCGCGCGGCGCTCGATTTATGCAACACCACAAAAATCAATGCGAGCACCATTTCCTACGCGTTCTGTCGAACGCGATCACCTGCCCATCAGAAGACTTCCAATTTATGCTTTGCATTCCCAAGGTTCCCGACCATGGGATGTTGAGGTTTGTACCTAGGCTTGTACAATGATTCAGCTGGTGCCTGTCAGATTCATTAGCAGAAACCACCAAGCCTATTGCCCGTTCAGCATTGTTGCCCGGGCCGAGAAAAACCCGAGCCAGGCTTGCCTGGAAAGGATTTGAAGCAATGCATGTACTGACTTTTAGCCAGGCTCGCGCCGACCTGAAGCAGACGATGGATGATGTATGTCGGGATCACGAACCCGCGATCATTACGCGCCAGCGCGGTGAGCCGGTGGTCATGATCTCGCTTGAGGACTACAACGGCATGCAAGAGACCATGTACCTGCTGGGTTCTTCAGCCAATGCCAAGCGCTTGCGCGCATCCATTGATCAGCTGCGGTCGGGTAAAGCTGCTACTCATGAGCTGCCCATAGATGAACATGAAGTCAAAACAACGCAACAAGACTGAAGCTCGCAATTCTGTAAGCGTTGCGTTTACTTCAGAAGGTTGGGAAGACTACTGCCATTGGAAAGATGCTGACACTGATGTGTTTACGACGATCAACGCCCTGATCAAGGAGTGCCTGCGTACTCCTTTCAAAGGCACCGGCAAGCCTGAGCCACTCAAGGGCGACCTTTCAGGATTCTGGTCTCGTCGTATTACTCGCGAACATCGACTGGTCTACCTCTTCGAAGGTGGGCAGATGACAATCTTGCAGTGCCGATATCACTACGACGATTGATCATGCCCCGCCTTTGCTGGCAAACCCAATCCCAATCGGATAACACCGTACTCAAGGCCGAAACAGCACTTGTGGGAGCGGGTTCACCCGCGAACACCGGTGAAGCCGGTGCCATACACTGCGATGGCTTTTTCGCGGGTAAACCCGCTCCCACAGGAACAGACGTTAGCCCATCGTTTCGCAATACCTGTGGCTCAGGGGATAAGTACAGTCGAGCCTACAGTCCGACGCGCCGACAGCTCCGCCTGCGCCTTGGCCGCCTCACTCAGCGGATACCTTTGCTGGATATCCACAACCAACTTGCCACTGCCAATCATCGCAAACAGGTCATCGGCCATGGCCTGGGTGTTCTCGGCATTATTGGCATAGGTCGCCAGCGTCGGCCGGGTCACATACAGCGAACCCTTCTGCGCCAGAATCCCCAGGTTCACCCCGCTCACCGCGCCCGAGGCATTGCCGAAACTCACCATCAACCCACGCGGCTGCAGGCAGTCCAGCGAAGTCAGCCATGTATCGGCGCCCACGCCGTCATACACCACCGGGCATTTCTTGCCATCGGTCAGCTCCAGCACCCGCTTGGCCACGTCTTCATGGCTGTAGTCGATGGTCGCCCACGCGCCCAACGCCTTGGCCCGCTCGGCCTTCTCGGCGGAGCTGACGGTGCCGATCAACTTGGCCCCCAGCGCCTTGGCCCACTGGCACGCCAGCGAACCCACGCCACCCGCTGCGGCATGGAACAGGATCACGTCACCCGCCTTCACCTCATAGGTCTGCTTCAGCAGGTACTGCACGGTCAAACCCTTGAGCATCACCGCCGCCGCCTGCTCGAAGCTGATGTTGTCCGGCAGCTTGACCAGGTTGGCCTCCGGCAGCGTATGCACCTCGCTGTACGCGCCCAGAGGGCCGCCGGCATGGGCTACGCGGTCGCCGACCTTCAGCCGGGTCACGCCCTCGCCCACCGCCTCGACCACGCCCGCTGCTTCAGTACCCAGGCCCGAAGGCAGGGACGGCGGCGCATACAGCCCGCTGCGGAAGTAGGTATCGATGAAATTCAGGCCGATCGCATGGTTACACACACGCACCTGCTGTGGCCCGGGCGGGGCGGGTTCGAATTCCACAAACTGCAGCACTTCCGGGCCGCCATGCTGGCTGAACTGGATACGCTTGGCCATCTCGCACTCCTGTAGTCGGGATCGGGAAAGGCTTTCTATCGGACGCCTTTGCTTGATCGCCGTCAACTGCGGCGCGTGCGCTGGCGGTGGTATGCTACGCGGCGAATTCTTCCCTGCCCGTTCCTGGTGACCCGATGACTAGCCGCACCGAGGCCGTGAAAGCCTACCTGCTCGACCTGCAAGACCGCATCTGCTCTGCCCTCGAAGCTGAAGACGGCGGCGCCCGCTTCGTCGAGGACGCCTGGGTGCGCGAAGCTGGTGGCGGGGGCCGCACGCGGGTGATCGGCGACGGCAAGGTGATCGAGAAAGGCGGGGTCAACTTCTCCCACGTGTTCGGCGCCGGCCTGCCACCGTCGGCCAGTGCCCACCGCCCTGAACTGGCGGGCCGTGGTTTCGAGGCGTTGGGCGTGTCGCTGGTGATCCACCCGCACAACCCGCATGTGCCCACTTCCCACGCCAACGTGCGCTTCTTCATCGCCGAGAAGGAAGGTGAAGAGGCGGTCTGGTGGTTCGGTGGCGGCTTCGACCTGACCCCGTATTACGGCAATGAAGAAGACTGCATCCACTGGCACCGCGTGGCCGAACAGGCCTGCGCACCGTTCGGCGCCGACGTTTACCCACGCTACAAAGCCTGGTGCGACCGCTACTTCCACCTCAAGCACCGTGGCGAGCCACGCGGCATCGGCGGCCTGTTCTTCGATGACCTGAACGAGTGGGACTTCGACACCTGCTTCGCCTTCATCCGCGCCATCGGCGATGCCTATGTCGACGCCTACCTGCCGATCATCCAGCGCCGCAAAGACACGCCCTATACCGCGGAGCAACGCGAGTTCCAGGAATACCGCCGTGGCCGCTACGTGGAGTTCAACCTGGTCTACGACCGTGGCACGCTGTTCGGTTTGCAGTCCGGTGGCCGCACCGAATCGATCCTCATGTCGCTGCCGCCGCAGGTGCGCTGGGGCTACGACTGGAAGGCCGCGCCCGGCAGTGAAGAAGCGCGCCTGACTGAGTACTTCCTGCAAGACCGCGACTGGCTCGGCCAGTAAGCCTGTGCACAACCAAGGAGCCGTCATGGACCAGTACGTCGTTTTTGGTAACCCGATCGGCCACAGCAAGTCGCCGCTGATCCACCGCCTGTTCGCCGAACAGACCGGCCAGGACCTGGAATATGCCACCCTGTTGGCGCCGCTGGACGAATTCAGCGATTGCGCGCGCGGTTTCTTCAAGCAAGGCAGCGGCGGCAATGTCACGGTACCGTTCAAGGAAGAGGCCTACCGCCTGTGCGACAGCCTGACACCGCGGGCCCAACGCGCTGGCGCGGTGAACACGCTGAGCAAGCTGGCCGACGGCACCTTGCAGGGTGACAACACCGATGGCGCTGGCCTGGTGCGTGACCTGACGGTGAATGCCGGGGTCGAGCTGGCTGGCAAGCGCATTCTCATCCTCGGTGCTGGTGGTGCGGTGCGGGGCGTGCTGGAGCCGATTCTGGCGCACAAGCCGCAATCGCTGGTAATTGCCAACCGTACCGTGGAAAAGGCCGAGCAGCTGGCGCGCGAGTTCGATGAGCTGGGGCCGGTGGTGGCCAGTGGGTTTGCCTGGTTGCAGGAGCCGGTGGATGTGATCATCAACGCCACTTCGGCGAGTCTGGCGGGTGAACTGCCGCCGATTGCCGACAGCCTGGTCGAGGCGGGGCGCACGGTTTGCTACGACATGATGTATGGCAAGGAGCCGACGCCGTTTTGCCAGTGGGCCGAGAAGCTGGGCGCGGCCAAAGTGCTGGATGGGCTGGGGATGCTGGCTGAGCAGGCGGCTGAGGCGTTCTTTATCTGGCGTGGAGTGCGGCCGGATACTGCACCGGTTTTGGCTGAGTTGCGCCGGCAGCTCGCTCGGGGCTGAGATTGCTGGGGGCCGCTTTGCGGCCCATTGCAGGCAAGCCAGCTCCCACAGGGATATCACAAGGCCTGAGGTCGGCGCTGTCCCTGTAGGAGCTGGCTTGTCGTGGCGACGAACCGCTGCGATGGGCTGCGCAGCAGCCCCAGGATCTCAAGCTCACTCCTCAAAGCGGATCGGACACAACTCCACCCCTTCCAGCTTCTGCAACTCTTCGATCACCTGCGGCCTGGCCCGATGCAAGGTCAGACTCCCGCCCATCCGCCGCAACCGCCGCGCCTCGCGGTGCAACATATCCACACCCGAGTAATCGATAAAATTCACCTGCCGCGCATCGATCACCACATGCGGCCCTTGGCAGCGCTGCAAGCGCACCTGCAGGTAATGCGCTGCACCAAAGAAGATCGACCCACCCACCCTCAGCACATCCGCCTCCCCTTCACGGCTTTGCTGTACCCGTGGCCGCGACGTGCGCTTGAGATAGAAGAACAGCGACGCCAGTACCCCGGCATAGATCGCCGTCTGCAGCTCCAGCAACAAGGTCGCCGCCGCCGTCAGCGCCATCACCAGGAACTCGGAGCGGCTGACCCGGAACAGTGCACGAATCCCCCGGTGGTCCACCAACCCCCAGCAGATCAACAGGATGCTGCCAGCCATGGCCGGGATCGGCAGGTGCGCGATCAACCCGGCGCCGGTAACGGCGAACAATGCCACCCACAGCGCTGAAAACACCCCAGCCATGGGTGAGCGGGCGCCCGCCTCATAGCTCAGGCCCGAGCGGGTGAAGGAACCGGCAGACAGGTAACCGGAGAAAAATGCGCCGGCAATATTCGACAGGCCCTGTGCGCGTATTTCCTGGTCAGGGTCGATCAACTGTTCCGAGCGTGCCGACAACGAGCGGGCAATCGACAGGCTGGTGACCAGCCCCAGCATGCCCACCGCCACGGCGCTGGGCAGCAAGCGCAGCATGAGTTCCACGTCCAGCAACGGCAGCGGGCTGAAGGGTGGGAGTTGCCCGGTGAACGCCGCCACCCGTGGTACATGGCCGAAGTAGCCGGGCAATAGCCAGGCCAGCAGGCTGACCAGGATCAGACTTATCAACAGGCTCGGCCAACGTGAGCGCCATAGTTTGAAGGCCACGCCGATCAGCACGGTAGCCAAACCCAGCATCAAGGAAGGCACGTCGACCTCCCCGGCATGGTTGGCCAGGTCCTGTACGGTCTTCAGCGCCGTGGCCTGGCTGGGCAGGTCCATGCCCAGCAGGTTGGGCAGTTGGCCCAGGGCGATGACGATGGCGGCGCCGAGGGTGAAGCCGAGCACCACGGAATGCGAGACGAAATTGACCAGCGCGCCGAAGCGCAAAAGCCCCAGCAGCAACTGGAAGATGCCGCCGAGGAAGGTCAGCAGCAGCACCAGGGTGATGTAGTCGGCGCTGCCAGCCACGGCCAGTGGGCTGATGCTGGCGTACAACACGATGGATATGGCGGCGGTCGGGCCGCAGATCAGGTGCCAGGACGAGCCCCACAGGCAGGCGATCAGTACCGGCACGATGGCTGCGAACAGGCCGTATTCGGCGGGCAGGCCGGCGATCAGGGCGTAGGCGATGGATTGCGGCAGGGCGAGGATGGCACCGCTCAGGCCCACCAGCAGATCCTGGCGCAGGCTGCAGCCCGATTGGCGGGGGAGCCAGGAGAGGAAGGGCAGCAGGTGAGTGAGGCGATGCATGAGTCATCCACGTTTGTGAAGGTTCACTGTCCTGATGTAGGAGCGGGTTTACCCGCGAATGCGTCGGTACATTCAAAGCAGCATTCGCGGGTGAACCCGCTCCTACAAGGGGCGGGTCGAGTCTGAGACTACAGCTTGGCTTTGACGGCCTCCAGGGCATTGCCATCGGCCTTGGTAGTCACCCCAGCCAACCACCCCTCCAGCAACTCTGGATGCGCTTTCACCCAACCTTTGGCCGCTTCATCGAAGCCGATCTTCTTGTCCACAACCTCGGCCATGATGGTGTTTTCCATGTCCAATGTGAACTTCAGGTTACCCAGCAGCTTCGCCGCATTCGGGCAGGCTTGTGGATAACCCTTGCGGGTCAGGGTGTACACCTCGCCCTTGCTACCAAACCACTTCTCCCCACCCGTCAGGTAATGCATCTTCAATTTCACGTTCATCGGGTGCGGGGTCCAGCCGAGGAAGGTGATGAACTGCTGCTTCTTCACCGCCCGGTCGACCTGGGCCAGCATCGCCTGCTCGCTGGACTCCACCAGCTTCCACTGGCCGAGGTTGAATTCATTCTTGTCGATGATTTGCTTCAGCGACAGGTTGGCCGGTGCGCCGGAGCCAATCCCGTACAGCTTGTTGTTGAACTGGTCGGCGTGTTTCTGCAGGTCGGCGAAGTCCTTCACCCCGGCATTCCACACATAGTCGGGCACTGCCAGGGTAAATTCGGTTCCCTCCAGGTTGCGCGACAACTGCTGCACGTCACCATTGGCGATGAACTTGTCATGAAAGCCCTGCTGCGCCGGCATCCAGTTGCCGAGGAAGGCATCGACCTGGCCATCCTTGAGGCCGCCGTAGATGATCGGCACGGCCAGGCTGTCGATCTTCACCTGGTAACCCAGGCTTTCCAGCAGCAGGCGGGCTACGGCGTTGGTCGTGGCGATGTCGCTCCAGCCGGGGTCGGCCATTTTCACGGTGCTGCATTGCGCGTCGCTGTCGGCGGCGTGGGCCGTGGCGGTGCCCAGGCTCAGGGCCAGGGCGAACACAGCGGCGGAGAACTGGTGCATGGCGGCCTCTCTTCTCAATCCATGGGGGCGGGCTGTGGGTAACGTGCCTTGCGCTCGAGGTCGTCGAGATCGATGTGGTTGCGCATGTACTGTTGGCTGGCGTCCACCAGCGGTTGGTGGTCCCAGCTTTTCAGCTTGCCGATGGCCAGCGCCTCGGCCACCAGGCGGCGGCGCCGCTGGCTGGCCAGTACCTGCTGGCGCAGGCTGGGGATATCCCACCGCTGCCGTGCTTCATCGACAAATGCCTGCAGCAGCGCCTGGTGCTCCGGGCTGCCGGCGAGGTTCTCCCGCTCGTGCGGGTCGCGGCTCAGGTCATAGAGTAGGCAAGGGTCGTCTTCGCTGTACACGAATTTGTACGGCCCGCGGCGGATCATCATCAATGGGCCGACGGTGCCTTCGGCCATGTACTCGCCGATTACCTCGTCGTGGCCGCCCTGCCCTTGCAGGTGGCCGAGCAGCGAGCGGCCATCCAGGTGCAGGGCTTTATCCACAGCGCCGCCGGCCAGTTCGACCAGGGTTGGCAGCAGGTCGCAGGTAGACACCGAGGCGCTGACCCGGCCCGCAGCAAAGTGCTTAGGCGCATGGATGATCAACGGCACCCGCGCGGACATCTCGAACCAGTGCATCTTGTACCAGAGGCCACGCTCGCCAAGCATGTCGCCGTGGTCGCCGGAGAACACGATCAGGGTGTCGTCGGCCAGGTTGCACTCCTCCAGGGTCTGCAGCAGCTGGCCGATGTTGTCGTCGATATAGCTGCAGGCACCGAAGTAGGCGCGGCGGGCGTCGCGAATCTTGTCCACAGGCAGCGGCTTGTTCCACAGGTCGTAGACCTTCAGCAGGCGCTGCGAGTGGGGGTCGAGTTCTGCCTGGCTGAACTCGGCACGGGGCATGGGGATATCCACACCTTCATAGCGATCCCAGTAGCGCTTGGGAATCGTGTACGGGTCGTGCGGGTGGGTCATCGACACCGTCAGGCAGAACGGCCGGCCATCGTTTTCGCGCACATGGTCGTACAGGTACTGGCGCGCCTTGAACACCACCTCCTCATCGAAATCCAGCTGGTTGGTGCGCACGCACGGGCCGGCCTGCAGTACCGAAGACATGTTGTGGTACCAGCTTGGGCGCACATCCGGTTCATCCCAGTTCACCGCCCAGCCGTAGTCGGCCGGGTAGATGTCGCTGGTCAGGCGTTCTTCGTAGCCGTGCAACTGGTCCGGGCCGCAGAAGTGCATCTTGCCCGACAGTGCGGTGCGGTAGCCCAGGCGGCGCAGGTAGTGAGCGTAGGTCGGCACGTCGGCGGGGAAATCGGCGGCGTTGTCGTAGGCACCGATGCGGCTGGGCAACTGGCCGCTGACCAACGTGAAGCGCGACGGTGCACACAGCGGGCTGTTGCAGTAGGCCGAGTCGAACACCACGGCCTGTTCGGCCAGGCGGCTCAGGTGCGGCATCTGGATCGGCGAAGGTCCGTAGATCGGCAGCAATGGCGCCGCCATCTGGTCGGCCATGATGAACAGGATATTCGGACGCGTCATGGTGGCTCCATTGTTGAGGGTTATGCGAACCGCTTGCCTACCAAGATGCGACTATGGATAACATGGGTAAAGCCCATGGCGGGCAATGACTGGGATTAGCTGCGCTTATGTTTGACCACCTGGCCGAGTTGTCGCTGGATACATTGCGTGTGTTCGAGGCCGCAGCGCGGCTGCGTGGCTTTACGGCTGCAGCACTGGAGCTGGGTACCACGCAGCCGGCGGTGAGCCAGCAGGTGAAACGGCTGGAGGCGCAGTTGGGCACGCGCCTGTTCGACCGCATCTACCGGGGTATCGAGCTGACCGAGGCGGGCCAGGTGCTATTCGAACAGGTGCACCAAGGCTTGCAAGCCATGGATGATGGTATTGCCCAGGCCAGCGGGCGCGGCCAGCGAGAGGTGTTGCAGGTGGCCACCGACTTCGCCTTTGCGGCGTTCTGGTTGATGCCACGGCTACAGCGCTTTCACGAAGCTTATCCACAAGTGGACGTGAGCCTGGTGACCGGTGAGCGCAGCCAGGGCATGTTGCGCCCGGACATTGATGTGGCAGTGCTATTTGGCGATGGGCGCTTTCACCAGGGTGAGAGCCGCTGGCTGTTCGATGAGGAGGTTTTCCCGGTCTGCAGCCCCCGGCTGATTCATGGCAAACCCTTGTCAGCCGTGGCTTTGCAACGTTTGCCACTGTTGCATTTGAAGGGCGAGCAGGCCAGCCGCTGGTTTGACTGGGCGGGGGTGTTTCGCGGGTTTGGTGTGGCCAGCCCGCCGCCGGCTGGGCAGTTGCGGTTTGATAACTATACGTTGCTGATCCAGGCGGCGATTGCTGGGCAAGGCGTGGCGATTGGCTGGGGGCACTTGGTGGATGGGCTGGTGGAGCAAGGGTTGTTGTGCCGGCCGTTGGAAGGGAGTTTGCGTTCGGCGCGCGGGTATTACGCGGTGTTGCCGCCGCGTAAGCGGCGTGGGGCGTTGATCGAGCGGTTTGTGGATTGGTTGGAACATGAGCGCAGCCTGTGACATCCCGGTGCCGCTTTGCGGCGCGATCGCTGTAGGAGCGGGTTTACCCGCGAACACCGGCGTAGCCGGTGCCACACACCGAGTTGCATGCTTCGCGGGTAAACCCGCTCCTACAGGCGATGGGCTGCGCAGCAGCCCCGGCAATCTAGACCACGAAGTTCAGGTGCTCGCCCCGGTGCAAATCCAGCTCCAGCATATCCACCATCCCTGCTGCGACCCTGGCTAGCCGCTGCAGCGGCTCTGCCAGCCCCGGCTCCAGCGTGCCCTCGGTACTGCGAAAATGCTCCATGCCCAACCCACCCAGTTCCTGCGGCGCATTGATCAGTGTCCAGTGCAACGCACTGCGCTGCAGCCCATCGACCACCTGATCCACACATTCCCGCTCTATTTCGCTGTACTTGCCCGGCTCATCCAGCACTGCGAAATCGCCCACCAGCAACAGCCGGCGTATAGTCGTACGCTTAAGCCCCGCCAGCAGCGCCTCGCTCAAGCGTGCCTGCCCCGGCAGGTCACCCGGCGCCAGCGCAGGCAGCAGGGCAATCACCGCCGAGCCGCCTGCCGCGCCCTGCTCCGCCTGGTGGGCATCACCCAGGCCGCCTATCTTGAAGTGCAGGCCCGGGCGCGGGGCATGGCGGTTGAGGTCGTCGACCACGGCGGTGACTTCGTGCTGGCGCGACAGCAGCTCGACCATCAGGGCACTGCCCAGGCTGCTTTCAGGCCCGAACAGGACCAGTTTGAACACTGGGGTTTCGGCGTTTTTCACTGCATCACTCCCTTTGCAGGTGGTGATAATTGGACCGCAATCAGGAGTTATCGTGCAGAGGATCAAGGGTTATCACGCCCACGTGTATTACGACGCAACGACCATGGAGCAGGCCCGTGAACTGTGCGAAGAAGCGGCGCGGCTGTTTCCCGTGACCATGGGGCGCATGCACCAGAAACCGGTGGGGCCACACCCGGACTGGAGCTGCCAGCTGGCTTTTGAGCCCGAATTTGTTGGCGTGGTGTTGCCTTGGTTGGCGCTGTATCGGAAGGGGTTGGTGGTGTTCATGCACCCGCTGACTGGGGATGAATTGGCGGACCACCGCGATCATGCGATCTGGATGGGGGCTGTGCGGCCCTTGGATCTGTCGATTTTTGGTGGGTAGATCGAGGTAGCCTGGGCTGGCCTCTTCGCGGGTGAACCCGCTCCTACAGGGACTTGTAGGAGCGGGTTTACCCGCGAATCAGGCGGCGCGGTTCAGCGACGAGCGCCACGCACCCCTTCAGCCAGCGCCGAGCACAGGCTCAGCACGTCGCTCACCGCCTGCTCGCCAGTCTTGGCCTGGGCAATCTTGTCGACCAGCGCCGACCCCACCACCACACCATCCGCCAGGCGGGCGATATTCGCCGCCTGTTCTGGCGTACGAATGCCGAAACCAACGCTGATCGGCAAAGCGGTATGCCGACGCAGGCGGGCAATGGCTTCGGTCACGTGTTCGGTGGTCGCCGAGCCGGCACCGGTCACGCCGGCCACCGACACGTAGTAGACGAACCCGGAGCTGCGCTCCAGTACGCGCGGCAGGCGCGCGTCGTCGGTGGTCGGGGTGGTCAGGCGGATGAAGTCGATACCCGCAGCCTGGGCGGGGGTGGCCAGTTCGGCGTCGTGCTCTGGTGGCAGGTCGACGATGATCAGGCCATCGACACCGGCTTGCTTGGCTTCGGCCACGAACTGTTCCACGCCAAAGCGGTGGATCGGGTTGTAGTAGCCCATCAGCACGATCGGCGTAGTCTGGTTATCCACACGGAATTCGCGAACCATCTGCAGGGTCTTGGGCAAGGTCTGGCCAGCCTCCAGGGCGCGCAGGGTGGCCAGCTGGATCGCCACGCCATCGGCCATCGGGTCGGTGAACGGCATGCCCAGTTCGATCACGTCGGCGCCAGCGGCCGGCAGGCCCTTGAGGATCTGCAGCGAGGCGTCGTAGCCCGGGTCGCCTGCGGTGACGAAGGTGACCAGTGCCGAGCGGCCTTCGGCTTTCAGCTCGGCGAAACGTTGTTCAAGACGGCTCATGCCTGTTTCTCCTGGGCGGCCATGTGGCTCATGACGGTTTGCATGTCTTTGTCACCGCGGCCCGACAGGCAGATCACCATCAGGTGGTCCTTGGGCAGCTTCGGTGCGCGCTTGATCGCTTCGGCCAGGGCGTGGGAGCTTTCCAGGGCCGGGATGATGCCTTCCAGGCGGCAGCAGGCATGGAACGCGTCCAGCGCCTCGTCGTCGGTGATGCTGACGTATTCCACGCGCTTCACTTCGTGCAGGTAGGCGTGCTCCGGGCCGATGCCCGGGTAGTCCAGGCCGGCGGAAATCGAGTGGGCGTCGGTGATCTGGCCGTCTTCGTCCTGCAGCAGGTAGGTGCGGTTGCCGTGCAGCACGCCCGGTACGCCGCCGTTCAGGCTGGCGGCGTGCTTGTCGGTATGCACGCCGTGGCCACCGGCTTCGACGCCGATGATTTGCACGCTTGGCTCTTCGAGGAACTCATGGAACAGGCCCATGGCGTTGGAGCCACCGCCGACGCAGGCGACCAGGCTGTCTGGCAGGCGGCCTTCCTTTTCTTGCAGCTGGGCACGGGTTTCCTTGCCGATGATGGACTGGAAGTCTCGAACCATGGCTGGGTAGGGGTGTGGGCCAGCCACGGTGCCGATCAGGTAGAAGGTGTCTTCGACGTTGGTGACCCAGTCGCGCAGGGCTTCGTTCATGGCGTCTTTCAGGGTGCCGGTGCCGGCGGTAACCGGCACGATCTCGGCGCCCAGCAGCTTCATGCGGAACACGTTGGCCTGTTGGCGCTCGATGTCGGTGGCACCCATGTAGATCACACAAGGCAGGCCGAAGCGCGCGGCGACGGTGGCGGTGGCCACGCCGTGCATGCCAGCGCCGGTTTCGGCAATCAGGCGCTTCTTGCCCATGCGCTTGGCCAGCAGCACCTGGCCGATGCAGTTGTTCACCTTGTGCGCGCCGGTGTGGTTGAGCTCTTCACGCTTGAAGAAGATCTTGGCGCCGCCGCAGTGCTCGGTCAGGCGTTCGGCGAAGTACAGCGGGTTGGGGCGGCCGATGTAGTCGCGCTGGAAGTAGGCCAGCTCTTCGAGGAACTTGGGGTCGGCCTTGGCCGCTTCGTACTCGCGGGCCAGGTCCAGCACCAGTGGCATCAGGGTTTCGGCCACGTAGCGGCCGCCGAACGAGCCGAACAGGCCGTTGGCGTCGGGGCCGGGGCGGTATTGGGACTGGGTCATGGGGCGCTCCAGGGCGTAATGAATGAGTGATGGGCTTTACTCTAACCACGGCAAGCCCGGCTGAAAACCGATAAGATTGCGCAAACTTGTCAGAAAAACTCACAGGTAACATGGCCCACGACCTCCCTCCCCTGAATGCCCTGCGCGCCTTCGAGGCCACCGCCAGGCTCAACAGCGTCAGCCAGGCGGCCGAGGCGCTGCACGTCACCCATGGTGCCGTCAGCCGGCAGATCAAGGTGCTTGAAGAACACCTGGGCGTTGCCCTGTTCGTCAAGGATGGGCGTGGCATCAAACTCACAGATGCTGGCGTGCGCCTGCGCGATGCCAGTGGCGAGGCCTTCGACCGCTTGCGCAGCGTGTGTGCCGAGTTGAGCCGCGATGTCAGCGAGGCGCCGTTCGTGCTGGGCTGCTCGGGCAGCCTGCTGGCGCGCTGGTTCATCCCGCGGTTGGGGCGGTTGCAGGCGGATTTGCCCGAACTGCGCCTGCACCTTTCGGCGGGTGAAGGCGACCTTGACCCGCGGCGGCCTGGGTTGGATGCGCTGCTGGTGTACGCCGAGCCGCCTTGGCCTACGGACATGCAGGTGCATGTGCTGGCCGAAGAACGTATCGGGCCGGTGCTAAGCCCGCATTTTGCCGGCTTCGAGCGCTTGCAGAAGGCGCCTGCCAAGGCCTTGCTGGACGAGGCCCTGCTGCATACCACATCGCGCCCGCAGGCCTGGCCGACCTGGGCGCTGGAGCAAGGGTTGGACCCGGCGGCCGTCCACTATGGGCAGGCTTTCGAACACCTGTATTACTTGCTGGAAGCAGCCGTAGCGGGTTTGGGCGTAGCAATTGCGCCGCAGCCGTTGGTCGCCGATGACCTGCGGGCCGGCCGTTTGAGTGCGCCGTGGGGCTTTTCACCAACCCCTGCGGCGCTGGCCTTGTGGGTACCCCGGCGCGCCGCAGACGGGCGCGCCGAGCAGTTGGCGCAGTGGTTACGGGCCGAACTGGCGCGGCAGAGCGCCTAGTTACGCTTGCACAGCAGATACGCCGCCAGCAGGCCCAGCGCGCCAATGGCCACGCCGGCGGTGGTGTACGGGTGCTCCTGGGCGTAGTCACGGGTGGCGATGCCGGTCTGGCGGGTGCGTTGCTTCACCTCGTCGTAGGCATCGCTCAGCAAGCTGCGCGAATGACGAAGGGCGCTTTCGGCGTTGCTGCGCATCGCCTTCACTGACTTCTGGGTTTCCTCGGAGGCATCGTGCTTCAGGTGCTCCAGGCTTTTCAGCAGGCTTTCGATCTCCGCTTCCATGCTCTCCAGGGACGTTTTACGCAGCGAGTTGCGGTGCATGTTGACTCTCCTTTGCAGTATGGACTGTAAGAAGTGCGACCTTTGGCTTTCGTGAAAGTGCGATCGAACTTTTGCCATTGATGACGCCTCGCAGGTAAACCCGGCCTGCGCTGCTAGGCTCAATTTCACCGTCATCCAAGGAGAGCGCTCATGACCGATCATCACACTTACAAGAAGATCGAACTGGTGGGGTCTTCGCCCACCAGCATCGAAGATGCGATCAACAATGCCCTGGCCGAAGCCGGCAAGAGCATCAAGCACCTGGAATGGTTCGAAGTGGTCGATACCCGTGGCCATATCCGTGACAACAAGGCGGCGCACTTCCAGGTCACGCTGAAGGTTGGCTTCCGTATCGCCAATAGCTGATACATCGTCGGGCTAGATGATCCCGGCGTGATGGAGTATTTAAAGAAGGGGGCGCCTTGGCGGGCGCCCTTTCTGATTTCATCTGCACAAGGAAAGCGAGTGATGAACAAACTGATTCTGGCGCTGGGCCTGATGACCCTGGCCGGCGGTGCGCTGGCAGCAGGCAAGCCGTGCGAGGAGCTGAAGGCGGAGATTGCGGCCAAGCTGGATGCCAAGGGCGTTACCGGCTACAAGCTGGAGATCGTCAAAAAAGGCGACCCGGCGGGCAAGGTGATTGGTAGCTGCGAGGCCGGTAGCAAGGAGATTGTGTACCGCCGCGGTTAACGCGTTGGCTTCTTCGCGGGTAAACCCGCTCCCGCAGGTACGGTGCCGGTCTCAGGCCCAGTGTTATCCCTGTAGGAGCGGGTTCACCCGCGAAGAAGGTCACGCGGTCTTCAGGGCCTGCGCCATCAATTCATAGGACCGCACCCGGTCCGCATGCTCATACAAGTCACAGGTAAAGATCAGCTCATCCGCCCCAGTCTGTTCCAGCAGCACCTCCACCTTGGCCCGTACCTTCTGCGGGCTGCCGATCATCGCCAGGCCCAGGAAGCTGCCCACCGCATCCCGCTCATGGGGCAACCACAGCCCATCCATGCTCTCCACCGGCGGCTTCTGCATCAGGCTCTGCCCGCGAATCAGCGCAAGAATGCGCTGGTACACCGAGGTTGCCAGGTACTCGGCCTTTTCGTCGGTTTCCGCCACCACCATGGGGATGCCCAGCATCACATAGGGCTTGTCCAGTGTGGTCGAAGGCTTGAAGTGGTTGCGGTACACGCGGATCGCCTCGTGCATGTAGCGCGGCGCGAAATGCGAGGCAAAGGCGTAGGGCATGCCGCGCATGCCGGCCAGCTGGGCACTGAACAGGCTGGAACCAAGCAGCCACATTGGCACGTCGGTGTCGTGCCCGGGTACGGCGATTACTTTTTGATCATCGGTGCGCGGGCCGAGGTAGCGCGACAGCTCCTCGACATCGTCCGGGAAGTCGTCCGGGCCGCCAGCGCGGTCGCGGCGCAGGGCATAGGCCGTCATCTGGTCGGAGCCTGGTGCGCGGCCCAGGCCCAGGTCGATGCGCCCCGGGTACAGGCTGGCCAGTGTGCCGAACTGCTCGGCAACCACCAGCGGTGCATGGTTGGGCAGCATGACCCCGCCAGAGCCCACGCGAATGCTTGAGGTACCACCGGCCAGGTAGCCGATCAGCACCGCTGTGGCCGAGCTGGCGATACCGTCCATGTTGTGGTGCTCGGCCACCCAGAAACGGTTGTAGCCAAAGCGCTCGACGTGCTGCGCCAGGTCCAGCGAGTTGCGCAGCGACTGCGCCGGGCCGGTTTCGGCGCGTACCGGCACCAGGTCGAGGGTGGATATCTTCAGGTCACGCAGCTGCGTCATGGGGCCTCCGCAAAGGTGGTTGGCCAACGGCCTTTTCAACTCTGTATGGGCACATTCGACGGATTCAATGCTTGCCGGGCAATTGGTCTGAACTTGGGGTAGTTGACTGGCCTCTCAACCCATAAGCATGTAACCCAGCGACCAGGAGGCATCATGAAAAAGACAGCATCGGCAATCTGGCAAGGTGGCCTGAAGGATGGCCAAGGCCTGCTTTCGACGGAAAGTGGCGCGCTCAAGCAGAACCCTTACGGCTTCAACACTCGTTTCGAGGGCTCACCAGGCACCAACCCGGAAGAGCTGATCGGCGCAGCGCATGCCGGCTGCTTCTCGATGGCGCTGTCGATGATGCTGGGTGAAGCGGGGCTGACCGCGGAGCGGATCGACACGGCTGCCGAGGTGACCCTCGACAAGCAGGCGGATGGCTTTGCCATTACTGCCGTGCACCTGGTGCTCAGGGCCAAGGTGCCCGGGGCAAGCGAGGCGCAGTTCCTGGAGATCGCCAACAAGGCGAAGGAAGGCTGCCCGGTGTCCAAGGTGCTGAACGCGAAGATCAGCCTGGACGCAGCGTTAGTGGGTTGAACGGTGCAACAGTGGCAGTTTGCTGTAGTCTTAACAGCGTCGGCAGCACATTGCCCTTTGAGGAGCCGTTCCATGATTCGCGTAGCAATCGCCGTGTTGGCTTCCCTGGTCGCCACGTCTGCGTTGGCGGCGGTCAAGCCGTGCGAGGAGCTTAAAGCCGAGATCGAGGTCAAGATCCAGGCCCAGGGGGTATCGTCCTACACCCTGGAGATCGTGCCCAACAGCGAGGTCAAGGACCAGAGCATGGTGGTCGGGAGCTGCGATGGTGGGACCAAGAAGATCATTTACCAGAAGAATGATCGGTAAGATTTGAGATTTTGGGGCCGCTTTGCGGCCCATTCGCAGCAGCCCCAGAGTCACGGAATGCAGAACACTTCGCTAGGCTCGTTCACCACCACCGTGCGGCTGGCGTCATATAGCAGCACCTGCGGCTCCATCACCGGCGCCCGTGCCTCCAGGCGATAGCGCTCGCCGGCCTTGAAGTTATCAAAGCGCACTGTCAGGTAGCAGGTACGATCCCTGGGCTGGGTCATGAGGCCGCCCCCGTAAATCTCATAATCGAAGCGCACCACCAGTTCGTGTTTGCCGGGCGTCACCTGGAAGTAACGGCCGTCTTCAAGGCGTTTGCCGTCGAGGCGGTCGGCCATGATGACCCTGCCGGGGGTCATGGTGTAGAGGTCGACCCAGGCCTGCTTGGGGTCGACGGGCGGCAAGGGGCTGGCGCAAGCCCCCAGTGCACTGAGAGCGATCAGCATCATGGGCTGGCGCATGGCAAAACTCCCACTTGCGATTCACAAGTTACAAGCATAGCGCCGTTTGCGCGGTCAGGTGCGTTGGCAGCCTGCTGGAAGGCCCTGGCTGACCAGCTTTTGCTGGTGGTCATAAAGTTTGATCCACGGGCGGAAGCCGATGCTGCCGGCCTGCAACTGGTAACGCTGCCCTGCCCCGAAGTCCTTGAAGGTCAGCTTGACCTGGCAATCGCGCCACATCGGCTCGTTGACCGGGCCGATATTGCTGGGGGTAACCGGGAACTGGTAGCGCACGGTCAGCTCATGGCTGCCGGGCTGTACTTCGAAATAACGGCTGTCGAGCCAGTCGCGTTCATCGACCTGCACGGCGTCCAGCGAGGTATTGTCGTAGGGTGTGAGGTCGATCCAGGCCTGGTTCGGGTCCGGATTTGGCAGCGTGGAACAGGCAGATATCAGCAGCACCGAGCCGGCGACCAGCAATGCACGCATGGCGAAACTCCCCCTTGGCGAGATAGTCTTGGAATGAATCGGCCTTGAGCGAGTCAGACAGTCCCGGATGCTTCGACTTTTTCTTATTCAGCGCTCAGGCCCTGAGCCACTCGACCGCATTTTCACCCGTTTGGTTCCGCTGCTGGCGGTGATCCTGCTGAACGGTTGCAGCAGCGCTGGCTACTACGGTCAGTTGGCCGAAGGCCAGTGGCAGCTGTTGCGTGCGCGGCAGCCGGTGGGGAAGGTTGTGGCCGATCCGGCCACCTCCCCGCAGTTACGCACGCGCCTGGAACATGCCGAGCAGGCACGGGTGTTTGCCAGTCAGCAGCTGAAACTGCCGGATAACCGCAGCTATCGGGTGTACGCCGACCTTGGTCGGCCCTATGTAGTGTGGAATGTGTTTGCCACGCCCGAACTGTCGTTGCAGCCGGTGACGCACTGCTTTCCGATTGCCGGGTGCGTGGCTTACCGGGGCTATTACCAGCAAGGCGCGGCGCGCGGCGCGGCGGCGTTGATGCGCCAGCAAGGCCTGGATGTGTACGTGGGCGGCGTGGAAGCCTATTCGACGCTGGGCTGGTTCGACGATCCGATTCTCTCGTCGATGGTGGGTTGGGGCGACGAGCGCCTGGCCACGCTGATCTTCCATGAGCTGGCCCACCAGCGCTTTTATGTGCAGGACGATACCGAGTTCAACGAGTCGTTTGCTTCCTTCGTCGAGCAGGAAGGCACGCGGCAATGGCGCGTGGCGCGTGGGCTTGCGGAAGTTGGCGGGGAGCAGGGGCAGCAGCGTGACCAGTTCATCCGCTTGGTGCTGGCCAGCCGTGAGCGGTTGCAGGCGATGTATGCCGGGCCATTGGATGATGCGCATAAGCGGTTGGCCAAACAGGCGGAGTTTGAGCGGCTGAGGCGGGAGTACCGGCAGCTGCGTGATGGCCAGTGGGGCGGGGACAAGCGTTATGACGCCTGGGTGTATGGGCCGATGAGCAATGCCAAGTTGTTGCCGTTTGGGTTGTATGACCAATGGGTGCCGGCGTTTGCGGCGGTGTTTCGTGAGGTTGGTGGGGATTGGGGGCGGTTTTATGAGCGGGTCGAGCAGCTGGGCGGGCTGCCGATCGCTGAAAGGAAGGTGGTGTTGCAGAGCTTGATGGTTGGCCTGTGAGATTTTGGGGCCGCTTTGCGGCCCATCGCGACGCAAGGCCGCTCCTACAAAGGCCCTGCATACGCCGAAAAATGTAGGAGCGGCCTTGCGTCGCGATGGGCTGCAGAGCAGCCCCCAGGGCCCTCAAGCCTTGATGAATGCCTGGTGCAGCTCAGCCAAGGTAGCAAAGTGGAAAGCAGGCTCTTCGGACATCAACTCCTCTCGGCTACCAAACCCATACCCCACCGCCACCGCCTGCAAGCCATTGCTGCGCGCGCCAATCAGGTCATGCTTGCGGTCACCGATCATAAGCGTCTGCGCCGGGTCCAGCCCTTCTTCATCCAGCAAATGGCGAATCAGCTCGACCTTGTTGGTGCGCGTGCCGTCCAGTTCGCTGCCGTAGATCACTTTGAAGTGGTGGTCGAAGGCGAAGTGCCGGGCAATTTCACGGGCAAATTCCCACGGCTTGGAGGTGGCGATGTACAGCGTGCGGCCTTGGCCGTTCAGGGCTTCAAGCAATTCCGGCACGCCGGTGAACACCAGGTTCTCGTACAGCCCGGTAACCCGGAAACGCTCGCGATAGAAATTCACCGCCTCCCAGGCCTTGGCTTCGTCGAAGCTGTAGAACTGCATGAAGGCCTGCAGCAGGGGTGGGCCGATGAAGTGCTCAAGGCGGGCCAGGTCCGGCTCGTCGATGCCCAGCTTGGCCAGGGCGTACTGGATCGAGCGGGTGATGCCCAGGCGCGGGTCGGTCAGGGTGCCGTCGAGGTCGAAGAGGATGTTTTGCTGGTGCATTTATGGGGTTCCACTTGAGTGTTGCGTGGCCATCATTCGCGGGTAAACCCGCTCCCACAGGGATATCACAGGGCCAGAGATATCCGTGTGGGAGCGGGCGAGCCCGCGAATACGGTCATTCAGGTTGGTCGTAGCCTTCGGCCAGATGCTGGTCCTTGAGCTTCACATAGTTGCCGGCACTGTAGGAGAAGAATGCACGCTCCTGGTCGTTCAGCAGCCGGGCCTGTTTCACCGGGCTGCCCATGTACAGGTAGCCACTGACCAGGCGCTTGCCCGGCGGCACCAGGCTGCCGGCGCCGATGATCACTTCGTCCTCGACAATGGCGCCGTCCATGACGGTGCTGCCCATGCCGACCAGGATGCGGTTGCCCAGGGTGCAGCCATGCAGCATCACTTTGTGGCCGATGGTGACTTCGTCGCCGATGATCAGTGGAAAACCGTCCGGGTTGAACGGGCCGGCATGGGTAATGTGCAGCACGCTACCGTCCTGCACGCTGGTGCGCGCGCCAATGCGGATGCGGTGCATGTCACCGCGCACCACGGTCAACGGCCAGACCGAGCTGTCTTCGCCGATCTCCACGTCGCCCAAAACCACCGCCGAACGGTCGACAAAAGCCCTGGGTCCAACTTTCGGAGTGTGTTGCTGGAAGCTGCGGATGGCCATGATAGCGTCTCTCATCTGTGCCGATAGGCAGGCTGCCTGCTGCGGTCGGCGTCGATTGTAATTAAGATGGGGCAGTGTTTCTTCTGCCAAGGTATCCGAACCGTGAGTGCGAACAACCCGCTTCTGCAGCCGTACGATCTGCCGCCCTTCTCGCAAATCCGTGCCGAACACGTGTTGCCGGCGATCGAAGCGATCCTGGCCGACAACCGTAAAGCCATTGCCGAGATCCTGAAACAGCAAGGCAAGACCCCTACCTGGGCCGGCCTGGTGCTGGCCATGGACGAACTCAACGACCGCCTGGGTGCCGCCTGGAGCCCGGTCAGCCACCTTAATGCGGTGTGCAACAGCGCCGAGCTGCGCGATGCCTACGAGTCGTGCCTGCCGGCACTGAGTGCCTACTCTACCGAACTGGGCCAGAACCGTGCGCTGTTCGAAGCCTACCAGGCGTTGATCGCCAGCCCCGAGGCCGCCGGTTTCGACGTGGCGCAAAAAACTATTCTCGAGCACGCCCTGCGTGACTTCCGCCTGTCGGGCATCGACCTGCCGGCCGACAAGCAGCAGCGTTATGCCGAAGTGCAGAGCAAGCTCAGCGAGCTGGGCAGCCGCTTCTCCAACCAGCTGCTCGACGCCACCCAGGCCTGGACCAAGCACGTTACCGACGAAGCCGCGCTGGCCGGGCTGACCGATTCGGCCAAGGCGCAGATGGCTGCCGCCGCCCAGGCCAAGGGCCTCGATGGTTGGCTGATTACCCTGGAATTCCCCAGCTACTACGCAGTCATGACCTACGCCAGCGACCGCGCCCTGCGCGAAGAGCTGTACGCGGCCTACTGCACTCGTGCTTCGGACCAGGGCCCGAACGCCGGCCAGAACGACAACGGCCCGGTGATGCAGGAAATCCTCGACCTGCGCCAGGAACTGGCCGAGCTGCTCGGTTACAAGAACTACGCCGAGCTGAGCCTGGCGACCAAGATGGCCGAGTCCAGCGACCAGGTGCTGAGCTTCCTGCGTGACCTGGCCAAGCGTTCCAAGCCGTTTGCCGCCCAGGACCTGCAGCAGCTCAAGGCCTACGCTGCCGAGCAGGGCTGCCCTGAGCTGGCCAGCTGGGACGCCGGTTACTTCGGCGAGAAGCTGCGCGAGCAGCGCTACAGCGTGTCGCAGGAAGCCCTGCGCGCCTACTTCCCGATCGACAAGGTGCTGGGCGGCCTGTTCAGCATCGTGCAGCGCCTGTACGGCATCGAAATCGCCGAGCTCAAGGGCTTCGACAGCTGGCACCCCGACGTGCGCCTGTTCGAAATCAAGGAAAACGGCCAGCACGTCGGCCGCTTCTTCTTCGACCTGTATGCCCGCGCCAACAAGCGTGGCGGCGCCTGGATGGACGGTGCCCGCGACCGTCGCCGCACCGCTGGCGGCCAGCTGCAGAGCCCGGTGGCCAACTTGGTGTGCAACTTCACCCCGGCTGCGCCTGGCAAACCGGCGCTGCTGACCCACGATGAAGTCACCACGCTGTTCCACGAATTTGGCCATGGCCTGCACCACATGCTGACCCGTATCGAACATGCCGGGGTTTCCGGCATCAACGGCGTGGCCTGGGATGCGGTCGAGCTGCCAAGCCAGTTCATGGAAAACTGGTGCTGGGAGCCCGAAGGCCTGGCGCTGATCTCTGGCCACTATGAAACCGGTGCGGCCCTGCCCCAGGACCTGCTGGACAAGATGCTGGCGGCGAAAAACTTCCAGTCGGGCATGATGATGGTGCGCCAGTTGGAATTCTCGCTGTTCGACTTCGAGCTGCACGCCAGCCATGGCGACGGCCGCAGTGTGCTGCAGGTGCTCGAAGGCGTACGCGACGAGGTTTCGGTCATGCGCCCACCGGCGTACAACCGCTTCCCCAACAGCTTCGCGCACATCTTCGCGGGCGGTTATGCGGCGGGCTACTACAGCTACAAGTGGGCCGAAGTGCTGTCGGCTGATGCCTTCTCGCGCTTCGAAGAAGAAGGCGTGCTGAATGCCGATACTGGCCGTGCCTTCCGCGAGGCGATCCTGGCCCGTGGTGGTTCGCGCGAGCCGATGGAGCTGTTCGTCGACTTCCGCGGCCGTGAGCCTTCCATCGATGCGTTGCTGCGCCACAGTGGCCTGAGCGAGAGCGCTGCAGCATGAGCGAGGTAGCCGTGAACAAGACCAAGAAGCGCTTCATCGCCGGGGCGGTATGCCCGGCGTGCAGTGAGCCCGACAAGCTGATGATGTGGAACGAAGACGGCGTGCCGCACCGCGAGTGCGTGGCCTGCGGCTTTACCGACACCCTCAACGAACAGGGCTTGTCGGTGCCGAAGGAACTGGGCACCCGGGTTAACCATCTGGAGCCGAAAGCGGCGCCGGCCAAGGTGCAGACGGTGCAGTTCTTCCCTAACCCGAAGCTGAAGAAACCGGCTGAATAAAGCCACCCTGCCGCCCGGGCGCAATGCCCGGGCAGGCATGAATGGGTGGTAGATAGTCAGGCCACCCTTCCTCCGCTGGCCATCCATGCTCGCCTGATCCTCGATCAGCAGGCCATGCCCACCTGGGATGACATGGCCTGCAGTAGACAGACCAGAGGCGCTGGTAAGATCCATGCATGCGCGATACTGTACATAAGCACAGTATAGGGGCAGGCCATGATTACTCCAGCACCGCAAAAGGGCCGTGGCACGGCACACAACCCGCATAACCGCTTCGCGCCGAGCCATTCGGTGGCAGAGGATGACGGTTGGCATCAGGAGGTGCCGCAGACTCAGGGTACCGAGGTACGGATAGAAACCGCCAAGTCGGTGATCAGCCGCAATACCTCGCCCGACCTGCCCTTTGATCGCTCGATCAACCCTTACCGCGGCTGCGAGCATGGTTGCATCTACTGCTATGCGCGCCCTTCCCATGCCTATTGGGACCTGTCCCCCGGCCTGGACTTCGAGACCAAGCTGATCGCCAAGACCAACGCCGCCGAGGTGCTGGCGCAGCAGTTGAGCAAATCGGGCTATGTGTGTGCACCGATCAACCTGGGCTCCAACACCGACCCTTACCAGCCAATTGAGCGCGAGCAGTTGTTGACCCGGCGCCTGCTTGAAGTGCTGTTGCGTTTTCGTCACCCGGTGACCATTGTCACTAAAGGGTCACTGGTATTGCGCGATCTCGACCTGCTGGCCGAGATGGCCAGCCAACGCCTGGCGCGGGTGATGATCAGCCTGACCACACTGGACGACGACCTCAAGCGGGTACTGGAGCCGCGTGCGGCGTCACCCATGACGCGGTTGCGGGCGATCCGCGTATTGCGCGAGGCGGGGGTGCCGGTGGGCGTGTTGTGTTCGCCGATGATTCCAATGATCAACGACAGTGAACTGGAACGGCTGCTGGAGGCTGCCAAGGCGGCTGGCGCACAGAGTGCGGCCTATATGATGTTGCGCCTGCCGCTGGAAGTGGCGCCGCTGTTCGAACAATGGTTGCAGGACCATTACCCGCAGCGGGCGGCGCATGTCTTGAGCCTGATCCGCCAGAGCCGCGGTGGCGAGTTGTACGACAGCCGGTTTGGCGCACGCATGCGCGGCGAAGGGGTGTTTGCCGAATTGCTGGCGCAGCGCTTTGCCAAGGCCATGAAGCGGCTGGAGTTCGAAGGGCGGGAAGCGCAGGCGCTGGATTGCTCGGCGTTCTGCCCGCCGGGTGGGCAGATGGCGCTGTTCTGATGTTGAACGCTGCGCGGGCGCCTTGTAGGAGCGGGTTTACCCGCGAATCCGTCGGTGGCCTAAATGACGCATTCGCGGGTAAACCCGCTCCTACAAAGTCCGCGCTCTGCTCACAACCCTACTAATAACAGCCAATAATCAAGCTAATACATATTGGCATCTGATGTTTTTTTGCTATTATTCAGATCCCGCCTTGCTCATCTGGAACACCCGTTCTAGAGCCTTCGAATTAAGTTTCAGTTAAGTTTTCCCCGCTAGCGTAGGAAATCAGTCCACACCGACTGTGATCTATGGCCCGTGCGTGTCATCTAAATCCCTGCATAGCCAGAATCTTTCACCGGTAAAATGGATTTACCTACACACCGTCAAGAGGATGAATCATGCCCGTAAAGGACCCATCCAAGGTCGCTCCGCAGGTCCCCGCGGAGAGCGCCGATGCCGCCCTGAAGCACATTGTCGACGGCTTCCTGCGCTTTCACCATGATGTCTTCCCCGAGCAGCAAGAGCTGTTCAAGAAGCTCGCCACTGCGCAAACACCACGCGCCATGTTCATCACCTGTGCCGACTCGCGTATCGTTCCCGAGCTGATCACCCAGAGCTCGCCGGGCGACCTGTTCGTGACCCGTAACGTCGGCAACGTGGTACCGCCTTATGGCCAGATGAACGGCGGCGTTTCCAGCGCCATCGAATACGCCGTGCTGGCACTGGGCGTGCACCACATCATCGTCTGCGGCCACTCCGACTGCGGCGCCATGCGTGCCGTATTGAACCCGCAATCGCTGACCAAGATGCCGACCGTTTCCGCCTGGTTGCGCCATGCCGAAGTGGCCCGCACCGTGGTCGAGAACAACTGCTCGTGCGGCAGCGAACACGAAACCATGCAGGTGCTGACCAAGGAAAACGTCATTGCTCAGCTGCATCACCTGCGTACCCACCCTTCGGTTGCCTCGCGCCTGGCAGCCGGTGAGCTGTACATCCACGGCTGGGTCTACGACATCGAGACCAGCAAGATCGAAGCCTACGACGCCGCCACCGACAGCTTCCTGCCGCTGGCCGCTGGCGAGCCGGTCCCCTGCGCTACTCCGAGAGGCCGCTACTAAGCGACCCATCCACCGCTAGAACCTTGATTGCCGGCCGCACCCTCTAGGGGTGTGGCGCGGCCTTCGGCTGCCTTGAATTCCCTGACTGCCCTGCCGGCACGCCCGCTGGCGGCCCGCGCCTGCGCGCTCGTCAGGGGCAAACGTGCCCACGGCCAGGGGAATGGCCGTGCGACAGAGAAAGGAGAAACACGGTGAACATTACACAGTTGAAAGCGGCCCTGCCGCGTGAGTTGCTGGCGTCGGTGGTGGTCTTCCTGGTGGCCCTGCCGTTGTGCATGGGCATTGCGATCGCCTCGGGCATGCCGCCGGCCAAAGGCCTGATTACCGGCATTATCGGCGGCATTGTCGTGGGTTTCCTCGCCGGTTCGCCGCTGCAGGTCAGCGGCCCGGCTGCAGGCCTGGCGGTGCTGGTGTTCGAACTGGTGCGCGAGCATGGCATGGCCATGCTCGGGCCGATCTTGCTGCTGGCTGGGGTCCTGCAATTGCTGGCCGGGCGCCTGCGCCTGGGCTGCTGGTTCCGCGTCACTGCACCGGCAGTGGTGTACGGCATGCTGGCGGGCATTGGCGTGCTGATCGTGCTGTCGCAGGTGCATGTGATGTTCGACACCGCGCCGCAGCCATCGGGCATGCAGAACCTGCTGGAATTCCCGGCAACCGTGGCCGCTGCCCTGCCACAGGAAAGCGCTGGCTCCGGCTGGATAGCCGGTGCGCTGGGCCTGGGCACCATCGCCATCATGTGGGGCTGGGAGCGCCTGCGGCCCCAGCGCCTGCGGTTTGTTCCTGGCGCCTTGCTGGGTGTGACGGCGATGACCGCCATCGCCATGTGGCTGGCGTTGCCGGTAAACCGCGTGCAGGTGCCGGCGGACCTGTCGCAAGCCATCGACTGGATCCGCCCGGATGACCTGATGAAGTTGGCAGACCCTGCCCTGCTGGTAGCGGCCTTTGCCCTGGCTTTCATTGCCAGCGCAGAAACCTTGCTGTCGGCCGCGGCGGTCGACCGCATGCACAGCGGCCAACGCTCGGACTTCGACCGTGAGCTGTCGGCCCAGGGCATCGGCAATATGCTGTGCGGGGTGCTAGGTGCATTGCCGATGACCGGCGTGATCGTGCGCAGCTCGGCCAACGTTCAGGCCGGTGCGCAGACGCGGGCCTCGGCGATCTTCCACGGGCTGTGGTTGTTGGCGTTCGTGGTGGTGTTGAGCAGCGTGCTGCAGCAGATCCCGGTGGCGAGCCTGGCGGGTGTGCTGGTGTTTACCGGGGTCAAGCTGGTCGACTTCAAGGCGTTTCGTGGGCTGGGCCGCTATGGCCGCATGCCGATGTTCACCTACGCGGCGACGGCGCTGGCGATCATTTTTACCGACCTGCTGACTGGCGTGTTGCTGGGCTTTGCGCTGACCTTGCTGAAGCTGGCGTTCAAGGCGGCGCGGCTGAAGATCAACCTGGTCAGCCTGGAGAAGGCTGGGCATATGGAATTGCGGCTCAGTGGCGCGGCTACCTTCCTCAAGGTGCCGGCGTTGACCCAGGTGCTTGATGGCGTGCCAGCGGGGACTACGTTGCATGTGCCTCTGGGTAACCTGAGCTACATCGACCACTCGTGCCTTGAGTTGCTGGAAGACTGGGGCCGCAGCAATTCGGCTAATGGGTCGCGGTTGTTGGTTGAGCAGCGGCGGCTGAAGCGGCGGATCGAGGGGCGGATGCGGACTACGGCGGGGGTTGGGGCCTGAAGCTTAAGTTTTGTAGCGCCTGAACTGGCCTCTTCGCGGGTGAACCCGCTCCCACAGGTACTGCGCAGGCCTCGAAACCTGTGTTGAACCTGTGGGAGCGGGTTTACCCGCGAAGGGGCCGGGACAGGAATATCAGGCCGGCTGCCCCAACTCGACACCCAGCTGCCGCGACAGGCAAGGCCAGCGCTTCCAGGCCTCGCCGGTAGCCGGGCTGCTCAACTTCTCGCGGTAGGCCTCCACCGATTCCACCGCAAAGCTTGCTTCATTGAGCATCTCGTCGACCGAATGATGCACCACCTCATCCAGCTGGTTGGCGAATGCCTCGCCAATCAGCTGATGAGCAATCAGGTTGGCCATGGTGGTATCGAACGGAATCAGCGGCTGCTGGAAGTGGCGGATATACAGGTCGTTCACTTCTTCCACCAGGCGGTGCGCCAGGTAGGCCTCGTCCAGCAGGCAGTCCAGGCCCACATGCCCTTGCATCACGCTGGGCGGCTGCAGGAAGTAAGCCTCGGCAATTTTCAGTACCGGCTTGATCTGTGATTCGATCCCGGCCTCACGGGCGACCTCTTGTGCGGCCTCAAGCAGTTCCGGAACCTGGTCGATGTAGGCGCTGACGAAGCGCGCCAAAGTACCCTGGGCGTCCTGCTCAGGCAGTTGGATCGAGGGGTGCAGGTGGGGCAGTTGCAGCTCGAGACGCGCTTTCAATTGGCCGGTCTGGCCTTCATGTTGATGGGCTTGGCTTACCTGCTCGCGTACAGCAGCGATGTTCATGACAACTCCAGGGACATAACGTTTCAAACGGAAGACACTAAATTAGCTCGGTATACAGAATACCTAAGACGCATTTGTTATAAGTCGCGCAAACGTGTGCGTTCTCTGGCATATCCAGCGGCCATTATTGCGCCATACCCTCTCAAGCGCGCGGTTTTCAGGGCATGTGCTCATTTCGTGAAGTTCATTTCACGGGCTTCATTGCGTGCCATTGGTCGCTGACTATACTCCCGTTGAACGTGATTCGTTGATGAGGCCCAGCTGCTTTTAGCAGGGGCTCGGTCGTCGAAGCCAGCAGTCTTGACCGCCGTTCCCTCTTGCCGCAGGCCACGCCTCCGGGACAACAAGAACGAGAAGGGGAACCCGCAATGATGCGACATCCACATGTCTGGATGGGCCTCCTGTTGTGGTCAGTTTTTGGTCAGGCCAACGCCGCCTGGACCGTGAACATGCACCCGGGGGCGACGGAAGTCTCCAACGCCGTCTTCGACCTGCACATGACCATTTTCTGGATCTGCGTGATCATCGGCATCGTGGTATTCGGCGCGATGTTCTGGTCGATGGTCATCCACCGCCGCTCTACCGGCCAGCAGGCCGCGCATTTCCACGAGCACACCTGGGTGGAAATTCTGTGGACCGTGGTCCCTTTCCTGATCCTGGTGGCCATGGCCATACCGGCCACCAAGACCCTGATCGACATCTACGATGCCAGTGAGTCGGACATCGACATCCAGGTCACCGGTTACCAGTGGAAGTGGCACTACAAATACCTGGGCCAGGATGTGGAGTTCTTCAGTAACCTGGCCACCCCCGCCGATCAGATTCACAACAAGGCACCCAAGGACGAGCACTACCTGCTGGAGGTCGACCAGCCGCTGGTGCTGCCAGTGGGCGCAAAGGTGCGCTTCCTGGTGACCGCTGCCGACGTTATCCACTCCTGGTGGGTGCCGGCCTTTGCGGTCAAGCGTGACGCCATCCCCGGCTTCGTCAACGAAGCCTGGACCCGTATCGAAAAGCCCGGCATCTACCGCGGCCAGTGCACCGAGCTGTGCGGCAAGGACCACGGCTTCATGCCGGTGGTGGTCGAGGTCAAGTCCAAGGCCGATTACGACACCTGGCTTGGCGAGCGCAAGGCCGAGGCCGCCAAGCTCAAGGAACTGACCAGCAAGGAGTGGACCCTGGAAGAACTGGTGGAGCGCGGCGACAAGATCTACCACACCACTTGCGTGGCCTGTCACCAGGCCGAAGGCCAAGGCTTGCCGCCGATGTTCCCGGCGCTCAAGGGCTCGAAGATCGCCACCGGGCCGAAGGAAGGCCACCTGAGCATTGTCTTCCATGGCAAGCCTGGCACCGCCATGGCTGCCTTCGGCAAGCAACTGTCTGAGGTCGATATCGCCGCGGTGGTCACCTACGAGCGCAACGCCTGGGGCAACAACAAGGGCGACATGGTCACGCCGAAGGACGTGCTGGCGCTGAAGCAGGCAGAAGCCAAGTGAACCGGGTTACTCGCGGCAATCAATGGATTGCAGGAGACAGGACATGAGTGCAGTGATCGACGACCACGCCCACGGCCATGAGCATGCGCACGGCCCGGCCAAGGGCCTGATGCGCTGGGTGCTGACGACCAACCACAAAGACATCGGCACCATGTACCTGTGGTTCGCCTTCATCATGTTCCTGCTCGGTGGCTCGTTCGCCATGGTGATCCGCGCCGAGTTGTTCCAGCCCGGCCTGCAGATCGTGGAACCGGCGTTCTTCAACCAGATGACCACCATGCATGGGCTTATCATGGTGTTCGGTGCGGTGATGCCGGCGTTCGTCGGCCTGGCCAACTGGATGATCCCGCTGATGATTGGCGCGCCCGACATGGCCCTGCCGCGCATGAACAACTTCAGTTTCTGGCTGCTGCCAGCGGCCTTCCTGCTGCTGGTCTCGACCCTGTTCAGCCCGGGCGGCGGGCCGAACTTCGGCTGGACCTTCTACGCCCCGCTGTCCACCACCTACGCGCCAGCCAGCGTCACCTTCTTCATCTTCGCCATCCACCTGATGGGAATCAGCTCGATCATGGGCGCGATCAACGTGATCGCCACCATCCTCAACCTGCGTGCCCCGGGCATGACCCTGATGAAAATGCCGCTGTTCGTCTGGACCTGGCTGATTACCGCGTTCCTGCTGATTGCGGTGATGCCGGTGCTGGCCGGCGTGGTGACCATGATGCTGATGGACATTCACTTCGGTACCAGCTTCTTCAGTGCCGCGGGTGGCGGTGACCCGGTGCTGTTCCAGCACGTGTTCTGGTTCTTCGGCCACCCCGAGGTGTACATCATGATCCTGCCGGCCTTCGGCGCGGTCAGCTCGATCATCCCGGCGTTCTCGCGCAAGCCGCTATTCGGCTACACCTCGATGGTGTACGCCACCGGCGCCATCGCCTTCCTGTCGTTCATCGTCTGGGCCCACCACATGTTCGTGGTCGGCATTCCGGTGGTCGGCGAGCTGTTCTTCATGTACGCCACCATGCTGATTGCCGTGCCCACCGGGGTGAAGGTGTTCAACTGGGTCAGCACCATGTGGGAAGGCTCGCTCACCTTCGAAACACCGATGCTGTTCGCCATTGCCTTCGTCATCCTGTTCACCATCGGCGGCTTCAGCGGGTTGATGCTGGCGATTGCCCCGGCGGACTTCCAGTACCACGACACCTATTTCGTGGTGGCGCACTTCCACTACGTGCTGGTGCCTGGGGCCATCTTCGGCATCTTCGCCTCGGCCTACTACTGGCTGCCGAAATGGACTGGCCACATGTATGACGAAACCCTCGGCAAGCTGCACTTCTGGCTGTCGTTCATCGGCATGAACATGGCCTTCTTCCCCATGCACTTCGTGGGGTTGGCCGGCATGCCACGGCGCATCCCCGACTACAACCTGCAGTTCGCCGACTTCAACATGGTGTCGTCGATCGGTGCATTCATGTTCGGCGCCACGCAGATCTTCTTCCTGTTCATCGTCATCAAGTGCATCCGCGGCGGCGCGCCGGCACCGGCCAAGCCCTGGGATGGCGCCGAGGGCCTGGAGTGGTCGATCCCCTCACCTGCGCCTTACCACACCTTCCAGACACCACCGGAAGTGAAATAGGAACGCTGCCATGAAAGGCCTGTCGCTGAAACGCCTGGTCACGCGCCTGCTGATGCTGACGGTGGTGATGTTCGCCTTCGGCTTCGCCCTGGTGCCGATCTACGACGTGATGTGCAAGGCCTTCGGCATCAACGGCAAGACTGGCGGGCAGTACGAGGGCAGCCAGGTCAGCGACCCGACGCGCTCGGTGCGGGTGCAGTTCATGTCGACCAATGCCAGCGACATGGTCTGGGACTTCTACTCCACGGCCGACCAGCTGGAGGTCAACCCAGGCGCGGTTAACCAGATGATCTTCATCGCCCACAACCCGACCGACCGGCCGATGAGTGCGCAAGCCATACCCAGCATCACCCCGGCCGAGGCCGCGGCGTACTTCCACAAGACCGAGTGCTTCTGCTTTACCCAGCAGGTGCTGCAGCCCGGCGAACGCATCGAAATGCCAGTGCGCTTCATCGTCGACCGCGACCTGCCGGCCAGCGTGAAGCACCTGACACTGGCCTACACCTTGTTCGACATCACCGCTCGCCACCCGCCGGTCGCGCATGTTGCGGCCCAGGACGTCCAGGGCGCCCGTTAAGGGAAGGAGAACAGCAATGGCAAGTCATGAGCACTACTACGTCCCGGCGCAGAGCAAGTGGCCGATCATCGCCACCATCGGCATGTTCATCACGGTGTTCGGCTTGGGCACCTGGTTCAACGACATGAAGGCCGGCCACCCGGATTCGCACGGGCCGCTGATTTTCTTCGTGGGTGCGTTGTTCCTGGCCTACATGCTGTTCGGCTGGTTTGGCTCGGTGGTGCGAGAGAGCCGCGCGGGGCTGTACAGCCCGCAGCTGGACCGCTCGTTCCGCTGGGGCATGAGCTGGTTCATCTTCTCCGAGGTGATGTTCTTCCTGGCCTTCTTTGGTGCGCTGTTCTATGTGCGCGTGCTGGCCGGGCCATGGCTGGGGGGCGAAGGGGCCAAGGGCGTTGCGCACATGCTGTGGCCGACCTTCGAATTTACCTGGCCGCTGCTGCACACGCCCGACCCGAAACTGTTCCCGCCGCCCAAGGAGGTGATCGACCCGTGGCACCTGCCGCTGATCAACACCATCTTGCTGGTCAGCTCCAGCGTGACCATCACCATTGCCCACCACGCCCTGCGCCGGGGGCACCGTGGGCCACTGAAGTTCTGGATGGCGCTGACCATTCTGTTGGGCATCAGCTTTATCGCGCTGCAGGCCTTCGAGTACCACGAGGCCTATACCAAGCTGGGGTTGACGCTGGGCTCGGGGATCTATGGGGCGACGTTCTTCATGCTCACCGGCTTCCACGGCGCCCACGTGACCTTGGGCACGATCATCCTGATCGTGATGTTCGTGCGGATTTTGCGTGGGCACTTCAACCCGGAGAAACACTTCGGCTTCGAGGCGGCCAGTTGGTACTGGCACTTCGTTGATGTGGTTTGGGTGGGGTTGTTCATCTTTGTGTATGTGCTCTAGGGCCAATCGCCGGCAAGCCAGCTCCCACAGGGGCTCACTGGGCCTTGAGGCATGTGGGATACCTGTGGGAGCTGGCTTGCCGGCGATGAGGCCATCAAAGCAAATGCAGATTCAGAAGGGGGCATGTGAAACCAGCTGACCACTGATGAAGCCCCAGGCGACCAGGCCGATAGTCAGCGCCGCCAGGGTCACCCGCACAGTCAGCGCTTTCAGCAGGCGGGTCGAGTTTTCATCGTCCTTGACCAGAAACACCAGGCCACTGAACAGGCTGGCAATCGTGGCCAACAGCATCAGGACAATCGCGGCCTTGAGCATGGCGCTACTCCGGGGGGATGCGGTGATGTTGATAAGTATAGCGATTGACCCGGCGAGGCTTCGATGAGGCCATTCAGTCCGGGCTGGATACCGACCCTGGTAGTGCTTGCGCTGCTGCCGGGGCTGATCGCGCTTGGCTGCTGGCAACTGGGCCGCGCCGAGGAAAAGCGCGTGCTGCTGGCCAACTACGCCGAGCGTCGCGTCGAGGCGCCGTTGGCCACGGCCCAGCTGACAGCGGATGACGACAACGCCTTCCGTCGCGTGCACCTGTATGGCCGCTTCGACGCCGAGCACAGCCTGTTGCTGGATAACCGCATGCGCGACGGCCAGGCCGGTGTCGAGTTGCTGCAACCTTTCCATGACCAGGCCAGCGGCTTGTGGCTGCTGGTCAACCGCGGCTGGCTGCCATGGCCGGACCGCCGCGTGCCGGTGCACTTCGAAACCCCTGCCAAGGCCTTGGCGCTGGACGCTTCGGTGTATGTCGCGCCCGGCAGCTCCTTCCAGCTGCACCCGGACCCTGTTGGCGGCCAATGGCCGCATCTGTTGACCGCCATCGATGCCGCGCAGCTATGGCCGCAGCTCGGTCGCGAAGGTTACGCCCACGAATTGCGCCTGGAGCCCGGCCCGGCGACCTATCGCCTGGATTGGCCGGTAGTCGCCATGGGGCCGGAAAAACACTTGGGCTATGCCGTGCAGTGGTTTGCCCTGGCTGCCGCTCTGGTACTGCTCTACCTCTACTTCGGCTGGCACCAAAACAAGGAGAAACGCCATGGCCACCGCCACTCCACTGGAAGTGCCTGAACGTAGCAAACCCAGAGCCCGCGGGCGTTTGCAGCTACTGCTGATCCTGCTGGTGGTGCTCGGGCCGATGATCCTGGCCACCAGCATGTACAAGCTGAACTTCTGGGTGCCCGATGGCCGCAGTTACCACGGCGCCATGATTGGCAACGGTGAAAACCGCGCCGATCTCGGCGTGGCTGGCCAGGACGAGCGCTGGCAGCTGCTGGTCAGTGCGCCCGAAGCCTGTGCCGAGGACTGCCAGCGCCTGGTGTACCTGGCCCGGCAGATCCAGGTCGGCCTGGGCCGCGATGCCAGCCGCGCCAGCCATGCGCTGGCCGCCGCCCAGCCGGTGAGTGCTGATTACCAGGCATTGCTGGGTCGCGAGTACCCGCAATTGCAACGCTACCCGCTGGATGCCCAGCGCTATCGGCAGCAGGTGGGCGAACCCGGCCCGCAGCTGTGGATCGTCGACCCGCACGGCAACCTGGTGCTGCGATATGACGCCAAGGTCAACGGCAAGCATGTGCTGGATGACCTGCGCCATCTGCTGAAGCTGTCCAACATCGGCTAGGAGCCTGCCATGGCCAGACCCGGATTTCGCCTTGCTGTGTTCGCCACCCTGCTGGCACTGCTGGTTGTCCTGCTCGGTGCCTATACCCGCCTGACCCACGCCGGCCTCGGCTGCCCTGACTGGCCGGGCTGCTACGGCTTCATCAGCGTGCCCAAGAGCGAAGCGCAGCTGGCCCATGCCGAGCTGCACTTCCCCGAGCACCCGGTGGAGGCAGCCAAAGGCTGGGCCGAGATGGTCCATCGCTACTTCGCCGGCACCCTGGCCGTGGTGATTGCCCTGCTCGCCTTGCAGGCAGTGCGTCGGCATGCCCGCGATGGCCAGCCGTATCGCCTGCCGGTGCTGTTGCTGGGCGTGGTGCTGGCCCAGGCAGCCTTCGGCATGTGGACGGTCACCTTGAAGTTGTGGCCGCAGGTGGTCACCGCGCATTTACTGGGTGGCTTCACGACCCTGAGCTTGCTGTTGCTGTTGTCCCTGCGTCTATCCCGGGCCTTTGCACCTTTGCCAAAACTGCCGTTAAGCCTGCGCCGGATCGCCGCGTTGGCCCTGCTGGTGGTGATCGGCCAGATTGCCCTGGGCGGCTGGGTCAGTGCCAACTACGCGGCGGTCGCCTGTATCGACCTGCCCACCTGCCATGGCCAGTGGTGGCCGGCGGCGGACTTCAGCAATGGCTTCCATTTGACCCAGCACGTCGGCCCCAATTACCTGGGCGGGCAACTGGACAGTGATGCGCGCACGGCCATCCACATCAGCCACCGCCTGGGCGCGCTGCTGGTGACCTGTGTGCTGCTGATGCTCAGCTGGAAGCTGCACCGCTGTGGCCTGCCCGGCCTGGCACGGCTGGTGTTGTTGGCGCTGGCCCTGCAAGTCGGCCTGGGCATCAGCAACGTACTGTTCCACCTGCCGCTGGCTGTGGCGGTGGCGCACAACGCTGGCGGGGCGCTGTTGTTGCTGAGCATGGTGCTGGTGAACTACCGCATTCGCGTGGTCGACAAGGTGCGCGTGGGTGTCGGCCAAGGCTGGCGCCTGCGGCCGGTGGCTGGCGTGGGCATTTCCCATCACATGAGGAACGATTCGTGGCGACGCTTCTGAGCGTACGGCGGGCCAGTTGGCGCGACTACCTGGAGCTGACCAAGCCCAAAGTGGTGGTGCTGATGCTGATCACTTCGCTGGCGGGCATGTTCCTCGCCACCCGCGCGGGTGTGAGCTGGAGTGTGCTGCTGTTCGGTAACCTGGGCATCGGCCTGTGTGCCGGCGCTGCGGCGATGGTCAACCATGTGGTGGACCGGCGCATCGATGCGCTGATGGCACGTACCCACAAGCGGCCACTGGCCCAAGGCCGTGTCGAGCCGCTGCCGGCGTTGCTGTTCGCCCTGGCCCTGGCGCTGCTGGGCATGGCCCTGCTGCTGGTGTTCACCAACGCCCTCACCGCCTGGCTGACCCTGGCCTCCCTGCTGGGCTATGCGGTGCTCTACACCGGCTTTCTCAAGCGTGCCACGCCACAGAACATCGTTATCGGCGGCCTGGCTGGGGCTGCACCGCCATTGCTCGGCTGGGTAGCGGTCAGCGGCCATGTCAGCGCCGAGCCGCTGCTGCTGGTGCTGATCATCTTCGCCTGGACCCCGCCGCACTTCTGGGCCCTGGCCATCCACCGCAAGGAGGAGTACGCCAAGGTCGATATCCCGATGTTGCCGGTGACCCACGGTGAGCGTTACACCAAGCTGCATATCCTGCTGTACACCCTGGTTTTGCTGGCGGTGAGCCTGCTGCCGTATGCCATCCACATGAGCGGCCCGCTGTACCTGGCCTGTGCCCTGGTGCTGGGCCTGCGCTTCCTGCAATGGGCCTGGGTGTTGTACCGTGGCAGCCGGCCGCACGCGGCGATCGGTACCTTCAAGTACTCTATCGGCTACCTGTTCGCGTTGTTCATCGCGTTGCTTCTCGACCACTACCTGTTGCTGAACCTATGACCCGAACCCAGAAAACCGTCTTCATTCTCGTTGCCCTGGTCGCGTTGATCCTGGGCCTGACCGTCAACAAGGTGCTCAATGGCCGCGACCAGCCCAACCCCACCGAGCTGATTGATGCCGGCATCATCCTGCTGCCGCAGAGCCGCACCGTGGCCGACGTGACCATGACCAACCAGGACGGCCAGCCGGTGCAATTGGATGACCTGAAAGGCAAATGGTCGCTGCTGTTCTTTGGCTACACCTACTGCCCGGACATCTGCCCGACCACCCTGGCCCAGTTGCGCCAGGTGAAGAGCGAGCTGCCCAAGGAAGCCGTCGACCGGCTGCAGGTGGTGCTGGTGAGCGTGGACCCGAACCGCGACACGCCGAACCAGCTGAAGCAGTACCTGGGCTATTTCGACAAGGACTTTGTCGGGGTGGCGGGGTCGATCGAGGATACCCAGAAGCTGGCCAATGCCTTGAGCATTCCGTTCATTCCGGCGGATACCAGCAAGCCGGGGTACACCGTGGACCACAGCGGCAACCTGGCGGTTGTGGGGCCGGATGGGCGTCAGCGTGGGTTTATTCGGGCGCCGTTCAACAACCAGAAGCTGGTGGCGCAGTTGCCGGGGCTGGTCAAGCGGGATTGATGGGGCTTTAAAAGCTTCGCGGGTAAACCCGCTCCTACAGGGATTTCACAAGGCTTCTAGCCTGCACTGCTCCTGTGGGAGCGGGTTTACCCGCGAAGAATCCAGCGCGATTGTTCGGCTTAGAACGCCGGAACCACAGCGCCTTTGTACTTCTCGTTGATGAACTGCTTCACCTCAGGCGAGTGCAGCGCTGCTGCCAGCTTCTTCATGGCATCGGAGTCCTTGTTGTCCGGGCGGGCAACCAGGATGTTCACGTAAGGCGAGTCGCTGCCTTCGATGGCCAGGGCGTCTTTCTCAGGGTTCAGCTTGGCTTCCAGCGCGTAGTTGGTGTTGATCAGGGCAGCATCGACCTGGGTCAGCACGCGCGGGATGGTGGCTGCTTCCAGCTCGCGGAATTTCAGGCCTTTCGGGTTCTCGGCAACATCCTTCACGGTCGACAGGATGTTCTTGTTGTCCTTCAGCTTGATCACACCGGCCTTGTCCAGCAGCAGCAGGGCGCGGCCGCCGTTGGTGGCGTCGTTGGGGATGACCACGGTGGCGCCGGAGGACAGCTCATCCAGCTTCTTGATCTTGGTCGAGTACACGCCCAGCGGCTCGATGTGCACGCCAGCCACGCTCACCAGGTTGGTGCCCTTGGCCTTGTTGAACTCATCCAGGTACGGCTGGTGCTGGAAGAAGTTGGCATCCAGGCGCTTTTCGGCAACCTGCACGTTCGGCTGGATGTAGTCGGTGAATTCCTTGACCTTCAGCTCCACGCCTTCTTTGGCCAGCGCAGGTTTGACGAAGTTGAGGATCTCGGCGTGCGGCACCGGGGTGGCGGCAACGGTCAGGGACTCGGCGTGGGCCGAGAAGGCCGCGACAGCGGCGACAACAGCAAGCAGCTTCTTCATTGATCACTCCTTGTGAGGGCCGCGACGGCCCCCGAACGGGTCGGCCGGGCCGACCCCATTGGGGTTACTTACGGGAAAAATGCACAACCAGTTTGTCGCCCACGCTTTGCAGCACCTGAACCAGTACCAGCAACAGCACCACGGTCACTACCATCACATCGGTCTGGAAGCGCTGGTAGCCGAAGCGGATGGCCAGGTCGCCGAGGCCGCCGGCACCGACCACACCGGCCATGGCGGTGTACGAAACCAGGGTGATGGCGGTTACGGTAATGGCTGCGAAGATACCTGGGCGGGCCTCCGGCAGCAGGGCGCTGGTGATGATCTGGCGGGTGGTGGCGCCCATCGACTGGGTGGCTTCGATGATGCCGCGGTCCACTTCACGCAGGGCGGTTTCCACCAGGCGGGCGAAGAACGGCGTAGCACCTACCACCAGCGGCGGGATAGCGCCGGCGACGCCCAGCGAGGTGCCGGTGATCAGCACGGTGAACGGGATCATCACGATCAGCAGGATGATGAACGGCAGCGAGCGCAGGATGTTCACCACCAGCGACAGCAGCGCATACACGCCCTTCTGTTCGAACATCTGCTTTGGCCCGCAGAGGAACAGCAGCACGCCCAGCGGCAGGCCCAGCAGCACGGTGAAGAACAGCGAGCCGAACAGCATGATCATGGTGTCGATGGTGGCCAGCCAGATTTCGGCCCAGTCGACGTTGGCAAAGAAATTCAGGGCGTCCATCAACGCAGTACCTCCATATGTACGTCAGCTGCCTTGAAGCGGGCGAACGCCGCTTCCATGTCTCCGCCGATCAGGGCGAGGGTGAGCTGGCCATAGGGGACATCCTTGATGCGGTCGATACGCCCGGCGAGGATGCTGTAGTCCACACCGGTTTCGCGGGCCACGGTGCCCAGCAGCGGCGCGTAGGTGGCGTCGCCCTGGAAGGTCAGGCGCACGATGCGGCCCGGCACGTGGGCAAAGTCGTCGCGCTGCTCGCCTTCGTCGACCTGCTCGTCTTCCTGGACAAAACGCTTGGTGGTGGCGTGCTGCGGGTGCAGGAACACGTCGGCCACCGAGCCTTGCTCGACGATCTGGCCGGCGTCCATCACTGCCACGCGGTCGCAGACCCGGCGGATCACGTCCATCTCGTGGGTGATCAGCACGATGGTCAGCTTCAGTTCACGGTTGATCTCGGCCAGCAGTTGCAGGACCGAAGCCGTGGTTTGCGGGTCGAGGGCGCTGGTGGCCTCGTCGCACAGCAGGATCTTCGGGTTGGTGGACAAGGCGCGGGCGATGCCGACGCGCTGCTTTTGGCCGCCGGACAGCTGCGCCGGGTACTTTTTGGCGTGGTCCGATAGGCCGACGCGGGCCAGCAGCTCGGTGACGCGCTTGTCGATTTCGCTGCGCGACAGCTCGCCGGCCAGGGTCAGTGGCAGGGCGACGTTGTCGGCAACGGTCTTGGAGGCCAGCAGGTTGAAGTGCTGGAAGATCATGCCGACCTGCTGGCGGAAGCCGCGCAGCTGGTTGGCGTTGAACGCGGTGACGTCTTCGCCGTCGACGATGATCTTGCCGCCGGAAGGCTCTTCCAGGCGGTTGATCAGGCGCAGCATGGTGCTTTTGCCGGCGCCGGAATGGCCGATCAGGCCGAACACCTGGCCATCTTCGATGGTCAGGCTGGTCGGATTCAGTGCGGGGATTTCCCTACCGGCAACGCGGTAGGTTTTATGTACCTGTTGGAACTCGATCACGTAGCGAACCTTGTGGGGCGCATGGAATTTGGGTCAGCGGTTAGCTGGGTCGCGCATTTTAGCCTTTTCCCATAGCTGTTCTTAGCATTTATTTCGTAATGCACCAATCCTTCGGGCATATCGCGACAACCGGTAATCCTGATTGAACGCTCGGCAAAGCCTCCCAGTCACTACTTGCACAAGCCCGCAACGGGCACGCCTGAAGACTGATGAGGAGAGCCGACCATGCCCAGCAAGAACACGGACGCGCCAAAGCACAGTGAAGCCGCCGGCACGCAGACCCCGGACCGGGCCAACACCAATGCCAAGCTGCAAAGCCTGGAGGATGTGCGCAGCGATGCCACTGGCCAGGCCCTGCGCACCAACCAGGGGGTGCGAATCGCTGACAACCAGAACACCTTGAAGGCGGGTGATCGTGGCCCCTCGCTGCTTGAAGACTTCATCATGCGCGAGAAGATTACCCATTTTGACCACGAGCGTATCCCCGAGCGTATCGTGCATGCCCGCGGCACGGGCGCGCATGGCTTTTTCCAGAGCTATGGCGACCACGCCGAGCTGACAAAAGCAGGCTTCTTGCGGGACCCTGAGAAAATCACGCCTGTATTCGTGCGATTTTCCACTGTACAAGGCCCTCGTGGTTCCGGGGACACAGTGCGTGATGTGCGCGGTTTCGCGGTCAAGTTCTTTACCGACGAAGGTAACTTCGATCTGGTCGGCAACAACATGCCTGTATTCTTCATCCAGGACGCGATCAAGTTCCCCGATTTTGTCCATGCGGTCAAACCCGAACCGCATAACGAAATCCCTACCGGGGGCTCGGCGCACGACACGTTCTGGGACTTTGTTTCGCTGGTGCCGGAGTCGGCCCACATGGTGATGTGGGCCATGTCCGACCGTGCTATCCCACGCAGCTTGCGTATGATGGAAGGTTTCGGCGTGCATACCTTCCGCCTGATCAACGCCGAGGGCGTGGCCAGTTTCGTCAAGTTTCACTGGAAGCCGCGACAGGGTGTGCATTCGCTGTTGTGGGACGAGGCGCAGAAACTGGCGGGCAAGGACACTGATTTCCAGCGCCGTGACCTGTGGGAAGCGATCGAGACGGGTGATTACCCGGAATGGGAACTGGGCGTGCAGATTGTGCCCGAGGCCGACGAGCATAAGTTCGACTTTGACTTGTTGGACCCGACCAAAATCATTCCGGAAGAGCTGGTGCCCGTAACGCCACTGGGCAAGATGGTGCTGAACCGCAACCCTGACAATTTCTTCGCCGAGGTTGAACAGGTCGCGTTTTGCCCTGGCCATATCGTACCGGGAATCGACTTTACCAACGACCCGCTGCTTCAGGGCCGGCTGTTCTCGTACACCGATACGCAGATCAGCCGCCTGGGTGGGCCGAATTTCCACCAGATTCCGATCAACCGCCCCGTAGCGCCTAACTACAATAACCAGCGTGATGCGATGCATCAGCACGTCGTGCACAAGGGTCGGGCTTCCTACGAGCCCAACTCGATTGACGGCGGCTGGCCGAAGGAAACCCCGCCTGCAGCGCAAGACGGCGGCTTCGAGAGTTACCAAGAGCGTGTCGATGCGCACAAGATTCGTCAGCGCAGCGAGTCGTTCGGCGATCATTTCTCGCAGGCCCGGCTGTTCTTCCAGAGCATGAGTGCGACCGAGCAACTCCACATCATCAAGGCCTACAGCTTTGAGCTGGGTAAAGTTGAGCGCGAACATATCCGTGCCCGGGAAGTGAATGAAATTCTCGCCAATATCGATTTGAAACTGGCGGCGGCGGTTGCAGCCAACTTGGGCCTGCCTGCGCCGAAAGCGGGAACGGTACAGGTGAAGGGTAGCCAGCTGGCGCAATCGCCTGCCTTGAGCCAGATGAACCACCCAGGTTCGGTAGGTATCAAGGGGCGCAAGATTGCCGTGCTGGTGGCCAATGGCGTGGACGCTGTCAGCGTGGACAAACTGGTCAAGGCGCTTGAAGCGCACAGCGCCCGGCCGATGCTGTTGGGGCCGACCTCGGCGCCGGTGAAGGCGGCCGATGGCAAACAGCTGCCGGTGGATGCGTCGATGGAGGGGATGCCCTCGATCATGTTCGACGGGATTGTGGTGCCGGGAGGTAAAGCTTCAACGGATGCCCTGGCGGCTAGCGGGTTGGCCAAGCACTTCTTGCTGGAGGGCTACAAGCACTTGAAGGCGCTGGTGTTGACCCAGGAATTGGTCAAGGCGCTGGGGCTCAAGGAGGACAAGGGGTTGTTGCTGGGGGATGAGCAGAAGGTGGTGGATGCCTTTGTCAAAGCGGTAGAGGGGCATCGGGTGTGGGAGCGGGAGGCGGCTGCGGAGGCTATTCCAGCCTGATAGGGCCTCTTCGCGGGTAAACCCGCTCCCACAGGTACAGCACCGACCTCGAAACTTGTGCTATCCCTGTGGGAGCGGGTTCACCCGAGAAGCTTTTTACTGCTGATGCGGAACCAGCACCACCCGCGCTGGCAGCGTACGCTGGATTTCATGCTTCTGCTTCAGCTCAAACCCGCTGTCGATCTTGCGCACGCGTTTCTCCAGCAAGGTCTTCAGCCACGGCGCATCGTCAGTGCGCGGCACCTGGAACACCACTTCACAGTCATAGCTCACCACATCGGCAGCAATTTCATCCAGCTGGCGGCGCATGGCGCGGCTGTCGGTGGTCTTCAACGCCACCACGGTGCTAGGCGCGGTCGGGTCGATGATGCGTGCCCTGGGCTTGGCTTCGGCGGCCTTCAACGCAGCCTCGGCCTTCTCCAGCTCCGCCTTGCGGGCCTGGGAAAGGGGATCGCCACCGGTCACTGCCGGGGCCTGCGGCATCAGTGCACGGGCGCGGGCCAGGGCCGTCGCCGCCGCGTTCACATCGCCCTTCTGCAGCACGACCTGGCTGCGGCGCAGGTAGGCTTCAGCGAGCTGGCGCTGGTATTGCTCCAGGCGTGCGTCATCCGGGGACTGGGCCTGCAGGGCTGCCAGCTGGTCTTCGGCGGTGGCCAGCTCGTTGCTGGCGATGTTCTGTTGCAACTGCTGCCAGGCATCGGCTTGGGCAGGTGCGGTGGCCTGTTCGACCGGCGCGCTGGAGCAGGCAGCCAGGAACAGGGAAAACGCGGCAACAAGCAGATAACGGGAGGCGAACGGCTTCATTCCTGCGACTCTCTATTTGCGCAAAAAGCGAGCAAGTCTACACCCAGGTGCGCACGCTCGAAAACAGGTCTTACAGACCCTTTACCCGGCAATGGGTTGCAAGGCGTGCCGGCACACGCCCTGTTTTCAGCGCTTTGGCAGGGCCAGGCTCAGCAAGAATAGCACCGCTGCACAGACCACGATCGACGGGCCGGCGGGGGTGTCCTTGAACCAGGACATGGCCAGGCCGCCGCAGACGGCGGTGACGCCCAGCAGGCTGGCGCCCAGGGCCATCTGCTCGGGCGAGCGGGCGTGACGCTGCGCCGCAGCAGCGGGGATGATCAGCAGCGAGGTGATCAGCAATACGCCGACAATCTTCATGGCCACGGCAATCACCACCGCGATCAGCAGCATCAGCGCCATGCGCAGGCCGGCAACGGGCAGGCCTTCGACCATGGCCAGCTCTTCGTGCACGGTGACTGCCAGCAATGGCCGCCACAGCGCTGCAAGCAGCAGCAGGACCAGCGCACTGCCACCCAGGATCCAGGCCAGGTCGGTGGTGCTGATGGCCAGCAGGTCGCCGAACAGGTAGGCCATCAGGTCGATGCGCACGTCATGCATGAAGCTCAGCACCACCAGGCCCAGCGACAAGGTGCTGGGGGCGAGGATACCGAGCAGGGTGTCGGAAGCCAGCGGTTGGCGTTGTTGCAACGTCACCAGCAGGATCGCCAGCAACAGGCAGCCGACGGTTACCGCCAAGGCCGGGCTCACATCCAGTACGAAGCCCATCGCCACGCCCAGCAGTGCGGCGTGGGATAGGGTGTCGCCGAAATACGCCATGCGCCGCCACACCACGAAAGAGCCGAGCGGGCCCGCAACGACTGCCAGGGAAAGGCCCGCAAGCAAGGCGTAAAGAAGAAAATCAGCCATGCTTGCAGTGCTCTCCGTGAACATGGGTGCCGGGGGCGACGACCGAGCCGTGCAGGTCGTGGCTGTGGTCGTGATGGTGGTGGTAAACGGCCAGGCTCGGGGCGTTCTGGCCGAACAGCTCGACGAAGGCCGGGTCGTTGCTGACTTGCTCCGGGTGGCCCGAGCAGCACACGTGGCGGTTCAGGCACACCACCTGGTCGGTAGCGCTCATGACCAGGTGCAGGTCATGGGAAACCATCAGCACGCCGCAGCCGTGACGGTCGCGCAGGCGGGTGATGAGGTTGTACAGCTCGGTCTGGCCGACCACGTCCACGCCTTGAACCGGCTCGTCGAGCACCAGCAGCTGGGGCTCGCGCAGCAGGGCGCGGGCCAGCAGCACGCGCTGCATCTCACCACCGGAAATGGTCTGGATCGGGCTGTCGATGACTTGTTCGGCGCCCACTTCCTGCAGCGCCGACAAGGCTGCCGCGCGGTCTACGCCGGGCACCAGGCGCAAGAAGCGCAGCACCGACAGCGGCAGCGTGGCATCGACCTGGATCTTTTGCGGCATGTAGCCAATGCGCAGCTTCGGCTTGCGCCATACCTTGCCGCGGTGCGGCTTGAGCAGCCCGAGCACGGCGCGCACCAGGGTGGTCTTGCCCGCCCCGTTGGGGCCGATCAGGGTGACGATCTGGCCCGGTGCGACCGACAGGTCGATGCTGTCGAGCACCGCCTCGCCGCCAAAGGTGACGCCGACCTGCTCCAGGCGGATCAGTGCGTCGCTCATGCCGCGCTCCGGCAGTTGCCGCACAGCCCGACCACTTCCACGGTCTGGGTCTCGACGGCGAAGTCCACGCCCTTGGCGCTGTTGATAATCGCCTCGCTAATGCTGCTCTGCTCCAGCTCGATGGCCACATGGCAGGTGCGGCAGATCAGGAACTGGCCCTGGTGCACGTGCTCCGGGTGGCTGCAGCCAATGAAGGCGTTGAGCGAAGCGATGCGGTGCACCAGGCCGTTTTCCAGCAGGAAATCCAGTGCGCGGTACACCGTAGGCGGCGCGGCGCGGCGGCCGTCCTGCTCGCTGAGCACGGCGAGGATGTCGTAGGCGCCCAGTGGCTTGTGGCTTTGCCACACCAGCTCCAGCACCCGGCGGCGCAGCGCGGTCAGGCGCAGGCCCTGGCGGGTGCACAAGGCGTCGGCTTCAGCCAGTGCGCTGTGTACGCAATGGGAATGATCGTGAGGACGGTTGGCCAGCGGCGTGATGGACATGGGCAGCGACGGTTCTGGATGGAGACGTTATTATGTTACCTGTTTCTGACGACTCGAGTATCCACCGTGTCCCGATTCCTAGCTCTGTTTGTCGCTTTCATCGCATTTTCCGCCCAGGCCGACGTGCGTGTGCTGACCAGTATCAAGCCCCTGCAACAGATTGCCGCCGCCGTGCAGGAGGGTGTCGGCAGCCCGGAAGTTTTGTTGCCACCAGGTGCTTCGCCGCACCACTACGCGCTGCGCCCGTCTGACGTACGGCGTGTAGGCGATGCCGACCTGCTGTACTGGATCGGGCCGGACATGGAGAACTTCCTGCCACGCGTACTGGGCAGCCGCAGCAAAGCCACCGTGGCCGTGCAGTCGCTGCCAGGCATGAAGCTGCGTCACTTTGGCGAGGACAGCCATTCCCATGAGGAAGCGGATCATGACGACCATGACCATGACCACCGCCCGGGCAGCCTGGATGCGCACTTGTGGTTGTCGTCGGTTAACGCGCGGGTAATCGCGGCGAAAATGGCAGATGACCTGGCCCAGGCCGATCCGGCCAACGCGGCGCGCTACCAGAGCAACCTTAAGACCTTCTTAGGCCGTATGGATGCGCTGGACGGGCGGATCAAGGCGCGGGTGGCGGGTATTGCGGACAAACCGTACTTCGTGTTCCACGAGGCGTTCGATTATTTCGAGGCTGAGTATGGCCTGAAGCATACCGGCGTGTTCAGCGTGGCATCCGAGGTGCAGCCGGGGGCCCAGCATGTGGCGGCCATGCGCAAGCGCCTGCAGGAAGTGGGCAAGACCTGTGTGTTCAGCGAGCCGCCACTGCGACCGCGGCTGGCCGAGACACTGACTGCCGGGCTGCCGGTGCGCCTGGCTGAGCTGGATGCACTTGGTGGTACTGATCCGGTGGATGGCAAGGGCTATGAGCGGTTGCTGGAGAAGCTTGGGGGTGACCTGGCTGGGTGCCTGGAGCAGTTGTAAGCCGGGTTTTGCTGGAGATTGCATCAGGGCGGACAGGTGCTTGTCTTGATTTTTGTGTGTTGCGGAGATCGAGCGCCGCCCGCGCGGCGCTTCGCAGCACAAGGCTGCTCCTACATCTGTTTCGGGCCAGTAACGCCTGTGCCAATGCGCGCGACCGCCTTGTTTGTCCGACACGATATCGAGGTGAACACTAAGGGGCCGCGCGCCTTTGCCTCAGGAATAATTGGCCCGAAACAGATGTAGGAGCAGCCTTTTGCTGCGAAGCGCCGCGCGGGCGGCGCTCGATCTTACAGGCGCAGAAAGCATCAAGGCGGGCACCTGTCAGCCCTCCCCCAACCCCGCGCCAGGCACCACCAGCCTCACATCTGAAGCAGTGCGCGCCCGTTGTAGGAGCGGCCTTGTGTCGCGATAGGGCCGCAGAGCGGCCCCAGGATCCCAGCGTCGCAGCAGAAATTGCTGGGGCCGCTTTGCGGCCCTATCGCGACACAAGGCCGCTCCTACAAAGAGCAATCGCGGCTGGGTTCAGAGCGCAAACGGCAGGTGCAACGCCACCTGCTGGCGCTGCGCCAAACGCACTTCGAACTCGCTCGGGTCATGGATCATCACATCCATCCCGGCAAACGATTCCGCCGCAATCAGACGCGACAGCCAGAAACGCACACAACCTACCCGCAACATTTCCGGCCACAGCTCGGCCTCGGCTGCAGTGAACGGCCGCAGCGCCGCATAGGCTGCCAGCAGTGCCTGGGCGCGGGGCACATCGACCGCACCGTGCTCGTCCAGGCACCAGTCGTTCACGGTAATGGCGATGTCATACAGCATCGGCCCCGAGCAGGCGTTGTAGAAGTCGATCACGCCGGTCAGGTGGGTGCCTTCGAACATCACGTTGTCGCGGAACAGGTCGGCATGCAGGTTGGCCCGTGGCAACGCCAGGATCTGCGCCTTGTGCGCGCTGATCTCGTCCAGTGCCGGCTGCAGCAGCGCAGCTTGTTCGGCAGTCAGGCGTGGCAGCAACTCGGCACCGGAGGCCAGCATCCAGTCCAGGCCACGGTCGGTGCGGCGCTCGATGATGTGCTCGCGGGTGGCCAGGTGGATGTGTGCCAGCAGCTCGCCGACCTGGGCGCAGTGCTGGGCGTTGGGGGCCTTGATGTGCTTGCCCGACAGCCGTGGCTGCAGCAGCGCTGGCTTGCCACACAGCTCGCGCAGGCCGTTGCCGTCGCGGTCACGAATGGCATACGGCACCGGCATGTCGGCCGCGTGCAGGGTGTCGAGCAGCTCGATGAAGAACGGCATGTCCTCGCTGGGCCCACGCTCGATCAGCGTCAGGACGAACTCCCCCTGTTCGAGGCTGACGAAGAAATTGCTGTTCTCGGTGCCGGCGGCAATGCCCTGGAAGTCGAGCAGACGGCCCAGCTCGTACGGCGCCAGAAAGGTTTCCAGCTCAGGCCGGGTCACGGGGGTGAAGACTGACATGATGAAAAATTGCCCATACGGGCACTTCCGCCGGGAAGTGCCGGGTTGATGTGAACGGTGCGCGTCAGATTACCACTCGAAGATCTTCCAGGACGGAATCAGCATGTCCGGCTGGTCGGATCGAATGAAATTGCCATCAGAGCCATCGGCGCGTACCAGGAAATAAGGCTTGCCGTTTTTCGGCGTGATCTTGATTGCATACAGGAAGCCGTTCTGCCGGTATTCCTGGATGGTCTTGTCGCCTTCCGTGCGAATGGTCACCTCGGGATCGGCCGAGGGGGCGTCTTCCGCCGCCAGGGTGACGACAGGCATGGTTGCCAACAGGCCGAGCAGTAACAGGCGATTGAGTGTACGCATGATAACCTAGTCCCTTTGTCGTCAATGATTCTGGCTATTCTAGCGCCGGACCCGTCGAAAAGGTTGATTCTGCTCATGAGCCAAGCGCCCCTCGTCCTGGTGGACGGTTCCTCCTACCTGTACCGCGCCTTCCACGCGCTGCCGCCGCTGACCACGTCCAAGGGCATGCCGACCGGTGCGGTGAAGGGTGTGCTGAACATGCTCAAGAGCCTGCGCAAGCAATACCCCGACAGCCTGTTCGCAGTGGTGTTCGACGCCAAGGGTGGCACCTTCCGTGATGCCATGTTCGCCGACTACAAGGCCAACCGCCCGAGCATGCCCGACGACCTGCGGGTACAGGTCGAGCCGCTGCACGCCAGTGTCAAGGCGCTGGGCTACCCGCTGCTGTGCGTCGAAGGCGTCGAGGCCGATGACGTGATCGGCACCCTGGCGCGCAGCAGTGCCACCCAGGGCCGCCCGGTGATCATCTCGACCGGCGACAAGGACATGGCGCAACTGGTGGACGGCCACGTGACGCTGGTCAACACCATGACCGGCAGCGTGATGGACGTTGCCGGCGTGCACGAGAAGTTTGGTGTCGGCCCGGAACACATCATCGACTTCCTCGCCCTGATGGGCGACAAGGTCGACAACATCCCCGGCGTGCCGGGTGTAGGCGAAAAGACCGCGGTCGGCCTGCTGACCGGTATCGGCGGCGGCCTCAGTGACCTGTACGCCAACCTCGACAAGGTCCCGACCCTGGCCATCCGCGGCGCCAAGACCCTGCCGGCCAAACTTGAAGAACACCGCGACTCGGCGTTCCTGTCCTACGAACTGGCCACCATCAAGTGCGACGTGCCACTGGATGTCGAGGTCGAGGCGCTGGTTTGCGGTGAGCCGGACCGCGAGGCGCTGCTGGCGCTGTACACCGAAATGGAGTTCAAGAGCTGGGTCGCCGAGGTGCAGCGCGAGGCGAGCAAGGCTGGCGATGTTGTCGCCCCGGTTGCTGACGAGCCGGCTGCCAAGGTCGAGCCCAAGTACGAAACCATCCTCGACCAGACCCGTTTCGATGCCTGGCTGGAGAAGCTGCGCCAGGCGCCGCTGTTCGCCTTCGACACCGAAACCACCGGCCTGGACGCCCAGCAGGCGCAGCTTGTGGGCCTGTCGTTCGCGGTCGAGCCGCATGTAGCGGCCTATGTGCCGCTGGCCCACGACTACGAAGGCGCGCCGGCCCAGCTGGACCGCGAGGCCGTGCTGCTGGCGCTGAAGCCACTGCTGGAAGACCCGGCCAAGGCCAAGGTCGGGCAGAACGCCAAGTACGACATCAACATCCTCGCCAATGCCTCGCCGGCCATCGAAATGCGTGGCGTTGCTTACGACACCATGCTTGAGTCGTATGTGCTCAATTCCACCGCCACCCGTCACGACATGGACAGCCTGGCGCAGAAGTACCTCGACCACACCACCATCGCCTTCGAGGACATCGCCGGCAAGGGCGCCAAACAGCTGACTTTCAACCAGATCAACCTGGACAAGGCCGGCCCCTACGCTGCCGAAGACGCCGACATCACCCTGCGCCTGCACCATGCGCTACAGGCACGCCTGGCGCAGACGCCAAGCGTACAGCCGGTGCTGATGGACATCGAGATGCCGCTGGTGCCGGTGCTGGCCAAGATCGAGCGCCAAGGCGCGCTGGTCGATGCCGCACTGCTGCATGTGCAAAGCGGTGAGCTGGGCGTGAAGATGGCCGAGCTGGAGCAGCGCGCGTACGAGCTGGCCGGTGAAGAATTCAACCTCGGCTCACCCAAGCAGCTGGGCGCGATCCTGTACGACAAGCTGGGCATGCCGGTGCTGAGCAAAACTGCCAAGGGCCAGCCCTCCACCGCCGAAGCGGTGCTCGACGAACTGGCCGAGCAAGGCTATCCGCTGCCTGAGGTACTGATGCAGTACCGCAGCCTGAGCAAGCTCAAGAGCACTTACACCGACAAGCTGCCGGGGCAGATCAACCCGCGCACGGGGCGTATCCACACCTCGTACCAGCAGGCGGTGGCGGCTACCGGCCGGCTGTCGTCGAGCGACCCGAACCTGCAGAACATTCCGATCCGTACCGCCGAAGGCCGGCGCATCCGCCAGGCGTTTGTCGCCAGCCCGGGCTACAAGCTGCTGGCGGCGGACTATTCGCAGATCGAGCTGCGCATCATGGCCCACCTGGCCAAGGACGAAGGCTTGCTGCATGCCTTCCGCAACGACCTCGACGTGCACCGCGCCACGGCTGCGGAAGTCTTTGGCGTGGCGTTGGAAAACGTCACCACCGACCAGCGCCGCAGCGCCAAGGCCATCAACTTTGGCCTGATCTACGGCATGAGCGCGTTTGGCCTGGCCAAGCAGATCGGCGTCGACCGCAAGCAGTCGCAGGACTACATCGACCGCTACTTTGCCCGCTACCCGGGCGTGCTGGCCTACATGGAGCGCACTCGCGCCCAGGCAGCCGAGCAAGGCTTTGTCGAAACCCTGTTCGGCCGTCGCCTTTACCTGCCAGACATCAATGCCAAGAACCCGGCCCTGCGCAAAGGCGCCGAGCGCACGGCGATCAACGCGCCGATGCAGGGCACTGCGGCCGACATCATCAAGCGGGCCATGGTCAATGTGGATAACTGGCTGAGCGAGAGCGGGCTGGATGCGCGGGTGATCCTGCAGGTACACGACGAACTGGTGCTGGAAGTGCGCGAAGACCAGGTAGGCCAGGTGAAAGATGAAATTCGCCAGCACATGAGCCGGGCCGCGCAACTGGATGTACCGCTGCTGGTGGAGGCAGGAATTGGTGCGAATTGGGACGAAGCTCACTGATTGAGCGGGGAAAGCTGTGTAGGATCTGCGACGTAGTGACGCGGATCCTGGCACCGCTAGTGCCATTGGTGCTGAGGTTTCATGAAACTATCGCAAATAGTTTTCAGGGCTTCGGAACTAAACCGGTGAACCGGAACTCAGAGTAACTGAATGGCTGGTGAAGCCCTTCGATGCTCCTATGTTGTGTTAAGTGTTGGCAGATATCTGGACCCCGCCCTAGCGGTCCGGACTTGGACCCCGAACTTCCCCCTCCCCATACGAAGTCCGGGGTTTTTTTTGCCCGGAATTTGACCTGAGTCTGGTGAAGAACCCTGTAGGAGCGGGTTTACCCGCGAATGCGATGCCGCTTGCACCGCCGCATTCGCGGGTAAACCCGCTCCTACAAGGATACGGGCAAACCTTTAGATGGCTGGCTTGTCTTCCAGCTCCATCCAGTCCGCCAGCACCCGGTAGGCGTCTTCCACGCCCAGGCGCTTGGGCGCCGAGAACAGCTGGATGGTCACGCCATCGCCCCAGCCCTTTCTAATCTCCGACTGCACCTTCAGCAGGGTGTTCTTGCCCGCGCCGTGGGTCAGCTTGTCGGCCTTGGTCAGCAGGATGTGCATCGGCATGCCGCTGGCCTTGGACCAGTCGAGCATCATCTTGTCGAAGTCGGTCATCGGGTGGCGCACGTCCATCATCAAGATGATGCCGCGCAGGCATTCCCGGCTGCCCAGGTAGGCTTCAAGGTGTTTCTGCCAGTGCTGCTTGAGCGGAATCGGGACTTTTGCATAACCGTAGCCCGGCAGGTCGACCAAACGCCGTTCATCGTCCAGACTGAAGAAATTCAAAAGCTGGGTGCGCCCTGGAGTTTTCGAGGTACGCGCCAGGCTGGCATGAGTCAGGGTGTTGAGGGCGCTGGATTTGCCGGCGTTGGAGCGGCCGGCGAAAGCCACCTCGTAACCCTGGTCGTCCGGGCATTGTTCGACCTTGGCTGCGCTGAGGGCGAATTTGGCTTTCTGGCAGAGGCCGAGGATGGGGTTCTTGACTTGCATGGGATATCCGATGTGGGTGTTGCCAAAGCCTAGGCCGGCAAGCGGTGTCGTTTCCGTTTGGCTGACAGAAGTATATAATGCCCCAGTTTTTGTGTGCCCATTCTCCCAGCGAAGGAGAACGGGCATGGGGTGCCGAACTATAGCTTGCGCATCAGAACGCAGCGCGTCCCCCAACCCTGTCAGGTCGTTTCGCCTGGCGAAATGGCTGCTAGCTGTCGGTATGTTCCTGCCGTATTTCAGCGCACAGGCTACACAGGATCCCGAGGTGTTGTACAACCGCACGTGTGCGGCCTGTCACACCGGGCAGTTGCCACAGGCACCCAGGCAGGGTGACCGGGCAGCGTGGGAGCCAAGGCTGGCGCAAGGCATGGATGTACTGGTGAAGCACGTGACCCAGGGTTTCAAGGCTATGCCGCCGCGTGGATTGTGCATGGACTGCAGTGCCGAGGACTACCGTTTGGTCATCCTTTGGATGAGCGGCAGTCCCGATACATAACATTTCACCCTTAGCCGTGTTGGATTAGCTGATGAACAAACTAGTCGTGAGTCTGCTGTTGACCCTGGGTGTCGCAGGTGCGGCCACTGCTGCGCAACCTATCAAAGGCGATGCCGCCGCTGGCCAGGCCAAAACAGCCGTCTGTGGCGCCTGCCACAACCCAGACGGCAACAGCCTGGCACCGAACTTCCCGAAACTGGCTGGCCAGGGCCAGCGCTACCTGGAAAAACAACTGCACGATATCAAGTCGGGCAAGCGTACCGTGCTGGAGATGACCGGCATGCTGGCTGCGTTCAGTGACCAGGACCTTGCCGACATTGCCGCCTACTTCTCCAGCCAGAAAGGCAGCGTGGGCGCTGCCGATCCCAAGCTGGTCGAGCGTGGCCGTGCGCTGTTCAACGGTGGCGACATGGAAAAAGGCATGCCGGCCTGTACGGGTTGCCACTCGCCGAACGGCGCGGGCATCGCCCTGGCTGGCTTCCCGCACCTGGGCGGTCAGCACTCGCAATACGTGACCAAGCAGCTGACCGACTTCCGCGAAGGTAACCGCACCAATGATGGCGATGCCATGACCATGCGCACCATCGCCGGCAAGCTGAGCAACCACGATATCGAGGCGTTGGCCAGCTATATCCAGGGCCTGCACTGACTAGCGGCGCGGTCCCTTTGTAGGAGCGGGTTTACCCGCGAATGCGGTGGCGGCTGCAACAGCGAACGGCCAGGAATATTGGCCCGCAGGCCGGGCCTCTTCGCGGGTGAACCCGCTCCTACAGGTGCTGTACATGCCTTCAAGGGCGCTGCATTAACTTTCAGTTAATGTTGTAGGCCAATGATGAAAGGGCGGCCGGGCCGCCCTTTTTTCAGTCCGCAGCCGTTACACTACAGAACTCGAGCCCTTCCCGGCCTGTCTCAGTGCAAGTCGTGTCGTGGCGACCCATGAATGCTCAGGAGTAAAGCATGCGTAAAATGATTCTCAGCGCTGCGCTGGTCGCCGCCAGCGTATTCGGTATGACCGCCGTACAGGCCGCCGAGCCTGTCGCCGGCAAGGAATACCTGGAGCTGAGCAACCCTGTTCCGGTGTCTGTACCTGGCAAGATCGAAGTGGTCGAGCTGTTCTGGTACGGCTGCCCACATTGCTACCACTTCGAGCCGACCATCAACCCATGGGTTGAAAAACTGCCCAAGGACGTCAACTTCAAGCGCGTGCCAGCCATGTTCGGCGGCCCGTGGGACGCTCACGGCCAGATGTTCCTCACCCTCGAAGCCATGGGTGTCGAGAACAAGGTACACGCGGCGGTGTTCGATGCCATCCAGAACCAGAAGAAGCGCCTGACTGACAAAAACGACATGGCCGACTTCCTCGCCACCCAGGGCGTGGACAAGGACAAGTTCCTCGCCACCTTCGATTCGTTCGCCATCAAGGGCCAGGTCAACCAGGCCAAGGAACTGGCGAAGAAGTACGAAATCACTGGCGTACCGGCCATGGTGGTCAACGGCAAATACCGCTTCGACCTGGGTACCGCTGGCGGGCCGGAAGGCGTGCTGAACGTCGCCGACCAGCTGATCGCCAAGGAGCGCGCCGCCAAGTAGGCGGCGTAACCCATGCCCCGCTTCAGAACTACGCGTGGCATTGGCCTGCACCAGCCGCAGGTCAACGAGCATCACCTGCTGGCCTCTGGCCTGCCTGAGGATGGTCGCCTGCGGCTGCTCAGCTTCAACATCCAGGTGGGGATCAGCACCGAGCGCTACCGGCATTACCTGACCCGTAGTTGGCAGCACCTGCTGCCGCATAACGGGCGTGCCGGCAACCTGCAGAAGATCGGTGAGCTGCTGGGCGACTTCGACCTGGTAGCCTTGCAGGAAGCCGATGGCGGCAGCCTGCGCTCGGGTTACGTCAACCAGGTCGAACACCTGGCTCATCTGGGCGCCTTCCCCTACTGGTACCAGCAACTCAACCGCAACCTCGGGCGTTTCGCCCAGCACAGCAATGGCGTGCTCAGCCGCCTGAAGCCGCAACTGCTCGAAGACCACCCATTGCCCGGCCCTTCAGGGCGTGGTGCGATCCTGGTGCGTTTTGGCGAGGGTGAAGATGCGCTGATCGTGGTGATGATGCATCTGGCCCTCGGCGCCAAGACCCGCGCCCTGCAACTGGGCTACATCCGCGAGCTGATTGGCGGTTATCGCCATCAGGTGCTGATGGGCGACATGAATACCCATGCCACCGACCTGCTGGAGCACTCACCGCTGCGTGACCTGGGCCTGATTGCCCCACAAGTCGAAGCCACCTTCCCCAGCTGGCGACCGCAACGTTGCCTGGACCACATCCTGCTCAGCCCAAGCCTCACGCTGGAGCGTGTCGAGGTGCTGGCGCGGCCAATTTCCGACCACCTTCCCGTTGCTGTCGAGATTCGATTGCCTGATGCATTGACTGTGGATACGCTGCCGGTCTTGAGCTAATTGCCATCACCGTTTGCGGACCCAGGCATGACTGAAGACGCTGAGCGCTGGAAAGAAAAGTACCTTAAAAGCATCGAGCAGCAGGAAAAGCTCGAACGCCGTTGGGACGCCCGTCTCGACCTGCTGCGTCGCGGCCTGGTGCGCAGCACCCTGGCTGCCGAAGGCAGTGACAAGGTAGTCGACGAGTGCATGAAGGAAATGCGCGAGGTCATCCGCAGCGACACCATGGACGCTGGCCTTGCCGGGTTGATTCCGCGCCTTGAGAAAGCGGTGCTGGACTCTGAGCAGCGCCGTGAAACCCGCATGATCCAGGTCAGTGATGCACTGACCGCGCTGGTTGGCCAACTGCAAGTGCTGCCGCTGCCAAGCGATATCTCGCGGCCATTGAAAAAACTGGCGAAGAAGCTCGACGGTGGTGTTAGCCAGTCACGCGACCTGCCGCCGTTGCTGGGCGAATTGAGCGGCCTGCAGGGGCGCGCGCTGTCGGCCCTTGGCAAACCGGGTGAAGAAGCCCGGCCCGGGTTTCTACAACGCTTGTTCGGCAGCCGTGACGATGACGCCCAAGGCGAGCCAGAGCTTGCGCTGGCGGCTGCTCCTGCTGCCCTGATGCAGGCCCAGGCGGTGCCGGGCATCGCCGAAGCCTCGCAACCTGACGATGCAGATGCGCTACAACCGCTGGCAGTCCCTGCTGCCGAGCCAGACGCAGTGCCCGAACCCACTCAGGAGGCTTCAGGCCCGGCGCTGATCGACGCCGCAGAGACGCAGCCAGGCCCGCTGCAGCAAATGCCAGAACCGCAAGCTGGCGATGCACTGGCTCAAGCAAAACCGACAAGCACACTCGAAGAAACCTTCGGTGAAGACGGCCCCTATGCCCTGCCCTACGCCGTGGAACCGCCTTACAGTCAGGTCGCTGCGCACATCGAGCAGACCTTGCTCGGCCTGCTCGACGACCTCAGCCTGCCCGAGCGGCACAAGGCCCAGGCCTTGGCAATGCGAGAGCGAGTCGCCCGCGGTTTGAACTGGTATGAGCTGATCCCGGTGCTGGATGACCTGGCCGTGCTCATGTTGGCGATCACCGACAGCGGCCAGCACGAATTCGAGACCTACCTGCAGCAGCTCAACGAGCGCCTGGAAGGCTTCCAGAGCCACCTGCACGAGGCCAGCGCCGGCCACGCCGACAACAGCTCCGCCGCCCGCGCGCTGGATAGCCAACTGCGTGAGCAGGTCGACGGTTTGCAGACCAGCGTGCAGGGTGCCGCTGACGTGGACAGCCTCAAGCACATCCTGGAAAACCGGCTGGAAGGGCTGCTGGTGACCATGGACGAACACAAGCATGAGCGTGATCGCCGCGAGCAAGAGCTGGCAGGTCGCCTGCAAGGGTTGTCCGAGCGGGTGGCGAGCATGGAGCATGAGGCGCTCGGCTACCGCGAGCACCTTGAGGAGCAGCGGCAGAAGGCCCTGCTTGACCCTCTCACCGGCCTGCCCAACCGCGCGGCCTGGAGCGAGCAGGTCGAGCGCGAAGTGCTCGATTGGCAGGAAAACGGCGGCCACCTGGCGATGGCGATCCTCGACTTGGACCATTTCAAGCGCATCAACGACAGCTATGGGCACCTGGCCGGCGACAAAGTACTGAAGATCGTCGCTGACCAGCTGCGCAAGCGCCTGCGCGGCCGTGACTTCATTGCCCGCTTTGGCGGTGAGGAGTTCGTGCTGCTGTTGCCACAGACCTCGCCGGCCGCGGCCGCCCAGGTGGCCGAGGTATTGCGGGCCACGGTTGAAGCGTGCCCGTTCCACTTCAAGGGCGAACGGGTAGTGATCACCACGTCCATCGGCCTGGGCGCATTCCATTCAGGCGAGCGCGCCGATCAGGTGCTCAAGCGTGCAGATGCAGCGTTGTACCGGGCCAAGGAGCATGGGCGCAATCGCGTCGAGCAGGGGTAGATAGTTACCGCATCCTTGGTGGTAAGTGGATCGACACTGGCAGGCCTGGCTAGCAGGTGGCTGGCCATCGTCGATCCACACAAGGAACCGGAACATGAAAATTCGAGCATGCTGCGTGGCGCTCATGATCGGGCTGGCCTTCCAGACCGGCGCCCATGCTAGGGAAACCGTCCTGACAGCACATGTAGCCGCAGATGGCACGCTGCTGCAGCAATCCCCTCAATGGATCAGCAGCGTTGAACTGCAAGCACAACCCAACTACTACAACCAGTACAAGGTTTTGCTCAAGCCTTCCGCCATGCCAGGCAAGCCTCGTTTCTGCGTGGCTTCGCCTATCGATGCCAGTAGCTATGAGCGGCAACTTCATGGCCAGGCCAAAGTCATCGGAGTACCGCGAGCCAGCCATGTAACGGTGATGACCCAGTTAGTGGATGTGCAAGGCCCAAGCGGCGACAACGCGCTGGAGTTCATGCTGATGTGCAGCCGCTGACTCGCGGTAAGCGCGGCCGTGGAGAGCACGTTATACTGTAGCGCTCATACGCTGAGGCCACTGATGTGCTTTCCACGCTTAAAAAAACCCTGATTTCCTTCCTGCTGTTGTCTGTCGCCGGTTGCTCGACGGGCCTGCGCATCGACCGCAGCCACCCTTCTGCCAACCAGGACAACCGCATCCAGTTCGTTGTCCTGCACTACACCAATGCCTCCCTTGAGCGTTCTCTGGCGTTGCTGACCCATGGTGAAGTCAGTAGCCATTACCTGATTGGTGACGGCCCGGCCACGGTCTACCAGCTGGTGGATGAAAACCGCCGCGCCTGGCACGCTGGTGATAGCCAATGGCAGGGGCGGACCTGGCTGAACTCTTCGTCGATTGGCATCGAAATCGTCAACCCGGGGTTCACCGATACACCCAATGGCCGAGTCTGGCACCCTTACAGCGAAGCGCAGGTCCAGTCGCTGATCGCGTTGCTCAAGGACATCGTCAAACGTAACAACATCGAACCACGGCACATCATTGGTCACAGCGATATTGCGCCGATGCGCAAGCTGGACCCGGGGCCATTGTTCCCATGGAAGCGCCTGGCCGATGCCGGGCTGGGTGTCTGGCCGGATGCGAATGCAGTGGCGCGCCAGCAGGCCTATTTCAGTGTCAACCCGCCGAGCATAGGTTGGTACCAGCAGGAACTGGCGCGGTTTGGCTATGCGATCGTTCAGACCGGCGTACTGGATGTCGCCACCCGCAATGTGATCGCTGCGTTCCAGATGCGCTTCCGCCCACAGCGTTTTGATGGCATGCCGGATGCGCAGACGGCGGCGATGCTCCAGGTACTCAATCGGATGCGTTGAGCCGCCAATTGCGGGGCCGCTTTGCGGCCTTTTCGCGACACTTGGGCGCCTACGCAAGTTCCTGCTCAGCTTGCTACAAGGCGCCAAACGGTGAGGGTGATTCTCGATTCAGTTGCTATACCTTAGTAATCAACTGGATGCCCTCGATGTCAGCTCTTATTACTACGCTGCGCCAATTTTTCTACCGCCCCTGGATGCTGGCCACCCTGGCAGCACTGGCCAGCGCTGCAATATTGCTCTCTGCCAGCATCGGCATTGCCCTGCAACAGATGAAGCAAAGCGAGAGCGAACAGATGAATGCCCAGGGCGAGCGCTTTCTCGATCGGCTCGAGCAGGTGTTTGGCCAGTTACGTGAAGGGGTCGACCTGCTGCAGGCGCAGCCTTTGCGTGGTTGCAGCCCGGCGATGCTGGCGGCATTGCAGCAGGTTGGCCTGAGTTCGCGGTTCATTTATGAAGCAGCTTACGTGGACGGCAACGTTGCCTGCTCCAACCGCGGTGATGAACGGGCGTTTGAGCCCTTGCGGGCACCGGACATCCAGGGGCCGACCTACAGCTACTGGCTGAACACCACGACCGAACCCAACGAGAACCTGGCCGCACTGATGCTGGGGCGGGGCAAGTTCGTGGTTTCCACCTCTCGCGGGCACCTGACCGATGTCGTCGACCTGCCCCCCGGCGGCAGCCTGGTGGTGGTATTGGACAACGGCACCCGCGCCATCCCCGTATTGGGCCCGCCACAGGTATGGCCGCCGCCCTCGGCCTGGTCGACCAGCCACAAGTCGCTGCTTGAACTCAGCGACCGGTTGATCTACCGCATGCCAACCAAGTCACCGGATTATCAACTGGTGCTGATTGCCCCACGGGCCAGCCTGCCCATCAGGATGAACGGCATGCTCTGGCTGCTGTTCCCAGGCAGTGTGCTGGCGGCCTGCTGTATTGGCTGGCTGGTGCTGCAACTGATCCTGCAACGGCGGTCGATGAGCTCGGAATTGCAGAATGCCTTGCGCCGCGGCGAGCTGCAGGTGCTGTACCAACCGATCTTCGAGCTCGACAGCCGGCGCTGTGTGGGTGCTGAAGCACTGGTGCGATGGCGGCGCCCGGACGGCACGCTGACCAGCCCGGACCTGTTCATCCCGCTGGCAGAGAACACCGGGCAGATCCGCCAGATCACCGACTTTGTCCTGCAGCGCGTACTTGAACAGCTGGGCCAGCTGTTGCGCTCGCATCCTAAACTGTACATATCGGTAAACCTGGCGGCCTGCGATGTGATGGTGCCGCGTATTGGCCGGGTGGCAGCACGTTTGCTGGCCTTGCACAGGGTGGCGGCCAGCCAGATTGCCTTTGAGGTGACCGAACGTGGCCTGATCGACGTGGTGGTGGCCCGTGACAACCTGCAGGCCCTGCGCTCTGTGGGGCATCAGGTGCTGATCGACGACTTCGGTACTGGCTATTGCAGCCTGGCCTACCTGCAGACCTTGCCGGTGGACTGCCTGAAGATCGACAAGGCGTTCATCGATGCCTTGGGGCATGACGCTGCCAGTAGCGGTGTCGCCCCGCATATCATCCGCATGGCCCATGACCTGCACCTGCGGGTGATTGCCGAAGGCATCGAATGCGAGGACCAGGCGGTGCTGCTCAACAGTGAAGGGGTGAATTATGGCCAAGGCTGGCTGTTTGCCAGGCCACTGAATGCCCGCCAGTTTGCCGAGCTGGTGACTCGCGGGCAGGTGCCGCGGCGGGTTGAGCATTGAGCCTCGTCACCCCAGCCATGTGCAGTACCTGTAGGAGCGGCCTTGTGTCGCGATAGGGCTGCGAAGCAGCCCCAGGGTTTCAGCACAGATGCACAAATTGCTGGGGCTGCTTCGCAGCCCTATCGCGACACAAGGCCGCTCCTACAAGGGCTGCCAGTGCAGGCTGTACTCAGACCGGCAGCGCCATATAGAACTGGGTCCCCTGCCCCGGCCGGGAAAACACGCCCATGCGCCCGCCATGCAGCTGCACGATCTCCTTGCACAGCGCCAGCCCCAGCCCCGCGCCACCTTTCTTGCGCCCTACCTGCACGAAAGGCTCAAAAATGCGCCCCTGCTGCCCATAGGCAATGCCCTCGCCGTTGTCCTCGACACTGATGATCACCCGCTCCGCATGCCGCCGTGCATGCAGGCGGATACGGCCGCCATTGGCGGTATGGCGGATGGCGTTGTGCAACAGGTTGTCCAGCACCCGGTCGAGCTGGCCAACATCGGCCTGGATACGCGGCAATGGCGGTTCAAGCGCGTGGAGCAACTCGATCTGCTTGTTCGCAGCCTGCTCGGCAAAGCGCAGTTGCGCGCGGTCCAACAGCTCGCCGATGGCGCAAGGGGCCAGCTCAAGTTTCTGTAGCCCGCTCTGGTAGCGGGAAAAGTTGAGCAGGTCGTTTATCAGCTGGGTCAGGCGCTGCATTTCTTCGCCAATGGTTTCCAGCAGGTCATTCTCGCGCGCCTCGGGCGGGAACTTGACCCGCTCGCGCAGCAGGCCGAAGGCCATGTGCATACCGGTTACCGGGGTACGCAGCTCGTGGGATGCGCGCAGTACGAACTCGCTGCGCACGCGTTCGAAAGCCCTTTGTTCGGTGACATCGTGCAGCACCATGACAGCACCAAGGATCGGCCCTTGCGGGTGGCTGACCGGGGTCAGGCTATAGGTGAGCAGGCGCGCTTCTTCATCGACCTCCATGTTCAGGTCGTCCGGCGGGCGATCGAGGCTGCCGCCGCGCAACACCTGGCGTAATTGCTGCTCCAGCTCTGGGCGTTGCAGGGCTTCTGCCAGGCCACTGCCCACGCGGCTGTCATTCCAGCCCAGCTGGCGCTGCGCCACGGGGTTGAGATGTTCCAGGCGGCCCTGGCGATCAATGATCAGCAGGCCATCGTCGATGCTGTCGAGCACGGCCTGCAAGCGTTGCTGGCCGGCCAGCAGCTCATCGACATTGGTGGCCTGGTGCTTGCGCAAGGCATCGGCCATGAGGCCGAAGCGGCGGGTCAGCTGGTTCAACTCAGTGGCCTGGGTGACCGGCAGGGTGATGTCGAAATTGCCTTTGCCCAGCTGGTCGGCGGCTTTGGCCAAGGCTTCGATCGGCTGGCCGAAACGCCGGGCGATGTTGTGCGCGGTGATGAAACCCAGCACCAGTACCACCAGGCCCATCATGCCCAGTACGCCGCTCACCAGCAGGGCGCGGTCACGGCTGTGTTCCTCGCTGCGGGTAACAAGCTCCAGGGCCTGCTTGTGGGAGTCGATCAGGTCGGTGCGCACCTGGTTGAACGCAGCGCCCAACGGCTGTTCGACACCCATGCTGCGGGCCGGCGCGGGGCTGTCGCGGTAGGCCTGGAGGAAGGCCTGGTAGTTGCTGCTGGCCTTGCTGAAGCCGGTGCGTTCGCCGCCTTGCTCCAGCCCTTGGCTCAATAGGGTCTGGAAGTTGTCCTGCAGCAGCCGCAGGTTTTCCGGCGCGGTGTCTTCATCGAGGATCAGGGTCAACTGTTCGCCGAGGTTCTGGCGCAACTTCAGCCCTACTTCCAGCGCATGGGTGGTATCGCGCACCAACTGCTGTTGCACTGTGGCCATCTGCAGCACGCTGACCAGGCCCAGCAGCAGCCCGAGCAAGGCCACGGTGACCAGCGCCGAGATACTCAGGAAAAGCCGCGTGCGCAGCTTCATGGGGGGCCATTTCATAGGTTGTACTGCTTGCGCTTGCGGTACAGCGTGGAGGCATCGATCCCCAGGGTCTTGGCGGCTTGGTCGAGGGTGTCGCTGGCGGCCAGCACCGCGCCGATGTGGGCACGCTCCAGCTCATCCAGGCTCAGCGCGGCGCCGACGCGCGGGGCATTGCCGGCAGGCTGCTCGCCCATGCCCAGGTGGCTGATTTCAACACGCTCCTGCGGGCAGATGATGCTGGCCCGCTCCACCACGTTGCGCAGCTCGCGAATGTTGCCGGGCCAGCGATAATTGAGCAGGGCCGTTCGGGCTTCGTCACTGAAGCCACGGGCGGGGCGGGAGTATTCCTTGACGAAGCGGGCGAGGAAGCGGTCGGCCAGGGTCAGAATGTCTTCGCTGCGCTCGCGCAGGGGTGGCAAGTGCAGGGTGATGACGTTCAGGCGATACAGCAGGTCTTCGCGGAAGCGGCTTTCGCGCACCATTTCTTCAAGGTTGAGGTTGGTGGCGGCCAGAATACGCACATCGGCGCGGCGGGTGACCGGGTCGCCGACGCGTTCGTATTCCTTGTCCTGGATGAAGCGCAGCAGTTTCGGCTGCAAGGTCAGCGGGAAATCGCCGATTTCGTCGAGGAACAGCGTGCCGCCGTCGGCCTGGTTGACCCGCCCCAGGGTGCTTTCACTGGCGCCGGTGAAAGCGCCGCGGGTGTGGCCGAACAGCTCGCTTTCCATCAGCTCGGCGTTCAGCGACGGGCAGTTGATGGTCACGCAGGCTTTGCGCGCCCGCTTGCTCCAGCCATGGATGGCGCGGGCCAATTCACCTTTACCGGTGCCAGACTCGCCAAGGATAAGGATGTTGGCGTCGGTGATAGCGACCTGGCGGGCGGTTTCCAGCACCGCCATCATGGCCGGGCTGTGCGAGTCCAGGCCGTCCTTGGGTTTGCGTACTTCGCCTTCCAGGGCCTCCAGGCGCGCGGAAAGCTGGCGTACTTCCAGCTGCTTGGCAGTGGCCAGGCGCAACTGGTCGGGGCTGCACGGCTTGACCAGGTAATCGGCGGCGCCGGCCTGGATGGCGTCAACCGCCGTGTCGATTGCCGAATGCGCGGTAACGATCACCACCCGCATCCAGGGCGCCTGGATACGCATCTGCGCCAGTACGTCGAGGCCGTTGTCCTCGCCCAGGCGCAAATCGAGGAAGCACAGGTCGAATACCTGGCGCTGCAGCAGGGTTTCGGCCTGGGCTGCGCTGTTGGCCGTGGCCACGCTATACCCTTCGTCCTCCAGGCAGTAACGGAAGGTGCGCAGGATTGCGGACTCGTCATCCACCAGCAGAATGCGGCCTTGGTTGTCCTGAGCTGATTCCATTTCCTGCGCTCCTTAGGGTTAGGTCTTCAATTAGTGTGGGAAAAATCGGGCAAGTTGCATGGTCAATTCTGAAGGATTCTGTCCTTTGCATGCTAGCCAATGGCCAATGGACGCCTGCAGACCGCTCTATCCCGATGATTTGCTTAGAGCTACGCAGTGGCACATTGGTTGCGATGATTTTCAGATTTTGCCTATAAAAGGAGGCACTGCCATGCCCTTCTCCATCCGTAAAGCCGTGTTGGCAGCCACCCTGCTGCCGGTATTTACCCCGGTATTCGCTGACCCTGTGCAGGACGCTCGCCTGGAAGGCGCCCTGCAAACCGCCCTGTCGCTGAACCGCATGCTCGACCTGTTCCGCATTGAAGTGGAAGTGGACGGCAAGCAGGCGCGGCTGTCCGGTGAGGTGGAGAACGACGTCGAGCGCCAGCTGGCCGAGGATGTCGCTCTGGCTACCCACGGCATCGAGCAGGTGGATAACCAGCTGCGGGTCAATGCTCAGTTGGTGGAGCGCCCACTGGCGCTGCGTGCCTACGCCCAGCGCCTGGAGGACGCTACCCTGGCAGCGGTGATTCGTGCACGGTTGCTATGGAGCCGCACCACCGAAAAAGCGCCTATAGAAGTGCATAGCAGCGAAGGTGTGGTGACGCTACGCGGGAAGGTCGACAGTGCAGAAGCCAAGGAGCTGGCGGGTGTGGTGGCGCGAACCACCGTCGGCGTGCACCTGGTCAACAACCTGGTCAGCCTCGACACCGCCGCCATGGCCAAGGCCCGGGAAACCCCAGTAGGGGCACCGACCGGGCCGCAACCGAGCGACAGCTGGATCATCGACAAAATCCAGAACAGCTACCGCTTCAGCCGCAACCTCGATGGCCTGAACCTGAAAGTGGCCAGTGAACAGGGCCTGGTACGGCTGTCGGGCGAGGTGGTCAGTACCCAGCAGAAAACCATCGCCGTGGAGATCGCCCGGCAGATCATCGGCGTGCGCGGTGTGGATGCCGACCTGCTCAAGGTGGCGTCCAAGGTAGAAGGCTGATCGTGCAATTCGCACGATAGCAGGGGCGGCATCGTGCAGGATACGTCCCGATTGATGTCGCTACTTTGAGGTAACGTATTGATTTGGATGGATTTTTATAGATAGCAAAGGCTGGCATGCAGGCTGCAATTACTTGTTCAGGTGAACAAAAATTACAGCAGGAGGAGCCGGCATGAACCGTCAATCCGTCAACCGCTCACAGACCGCCGCACTGCCCCTGCGCCAGATGCTGTCACTCGGCATGGCGCTGCTGCTGACCTTGGCCGCTGGCCTCTTCTATTACAGCTGGCAGACCGCGCGCCTGGCCGAGCAAGTGGCGGCGCAGACCGCCCTGTTGACGCAGATTCAGGCAACCCGTGCCAGCACCCTGGTCAAGGCTGCTGAACCGCTGCCAACTGGCCAGGCTACTGCCTCACCGGCCACCTTGGAACATGTCGTGCCCCAGGACCGCTGGGTGTTCTGAGCTGCTGGCCAGACCCATTCCAAAAAAGAAAGGAGAACCACCATGCTGAGTTGGGCTATCACTTTCCTCATCATCGCCATTGTCGCCGCCGTACTGGGCTTCGGTGGTATCGCGGGCGCTGCCACGGGTATCGCGAAGATTCTGTTCATTGTCTTCCTGGTGCTGTTCGTAGCCTCCTTCTTCTTTGGACGTGGACGAGGTTGAACAACGGCAGAAAGCTTTGCCGGGGAACGCTTGGGCAATTGGGTGGTCAATTCGACCGCACGAAGGCAACGCTGCAAGCGCAGCACAAGCGTGACCCGCATCGGTATCGAGCATTTGCAGCCGGTACGGATGAAAGGTCACCCACTGTCACGTAATAGAAGCTGAACCTTTCTATATTTCAGCATTCTACGATGCGCCGCCCCGAGGAGGGGCTGCACATGACCAAGGGGCCGGGCTGTTCTGATTGTTGCAGGATCGGAGTGGCCTAGGGGTACAGGGAGTGCCTCCAGACATGGGCCGGGTCAGGAAAGGCGGAATCGGAAGTATCAGGTCGGCGGTGTCATAGGGGATACCTTGCCAGACCTGACTTCCGAGGAGCCCTGTAGGAAACGTCGCTATCCTTGCGCGTTTTTTCTTCTGAGACACATTTTGTCTCGACCGTACATCAAATTTTTTTCGACCTTCCTGGTGCTTGTACAAGCGGCATTTCTGCCATTCGGATTGTCGAACAAGCCATCTGCCCTGTCCTTTCCCCACTGCCAAATCTGCCGAAATATGGCGGTTTGGTCTTGTTCGGGATTCCGAACGTTGTAAATCAAGCACTTGCGAGCACCCTGTTTTGGTGCAAAACAGTATGCATAACCGGTATAGGGTATGCGCTTCCGGCATTAGATTTCCCCCTTTGCCATCGCAATAGTTGCCGCCTTTTTCGCTGGCCAGAGCGCCCTGTCGCTCGCCTGCGGTGTCCTTACATGAAGTCGCCGGATGGAACATTTGCTGCCCGTGACCAAGCCAAAGGCTCTGTCACGTGTATTTCCGTTGGGTGCCATGACCACTAGAACAAAGGGTAAAGACATGAAGAAGGCAAAACTGAGCCTCGCCTGGCAGATCGTTATCGGTCTGGTCCTGGGCGTTGCAATCGGCGCGCTGCTGAACCACTTCAGCGCGGAAAAGGCCTGGTGGATCAGTAACGTCCTCCAGCCCGCCGGTGACATCTTCATTCGCCTGATCAAGATGATCGTCGTCCCGATCGTGATTTCGTCGCTGATCGTGGGTATCGCCGGGGTTGGCGACGCGAAGAAACTGGGCAGTATCGGCCTGAAAACCATCATCTACTTCGAGGTGGTGACCACCATCGCCATCGTCGTTGGTCTGGTGCTGGCCAACCTGTTCCACCCGGGCGCCGGCATCGACATGAGCACCCTGGGTACCGTGGACATCTCCAAGTACCAGGCCACTGCGGCTGAAGTGCAGCATGAGCATGCATTCATCGAAACCCTGCTGAACCTGATTCCGTCGAACATCTTCGCAGCGCTGATGCGTGGCGAGATGCTGCCGATCATCTTCTTCTCGGTATTGTTCGGCCTGGGCCTGTCGAGCCTGCAGGCGGACCTGCGTGACCCACTGGTACGCACCTTCCAGGGCGTATCGGAAACCATGTTCAAGGTCACCCACATGATCATGAACTACGCCCCGATCGGCGTGTTCGCCCTGATCGCCGTGACCGTCGCCAACTTCGGCTTCAGCTCGCTGCTGCCGCTGGCCAAGCTGGTGCTGCTGGTGTACTTCGCCATCGCCTTCTTCGCCTTCATGGTGCTGGGCCTGGTCGCCCGCCTGTTTGGCTTCTCGGTGATCAAGATCATGCGCATCATGAAAGATGAGCTGATCCTGGCTTACTCCACCTCCAGCTCGGAAACCGTGCTGCCGCGCGTAATCGAGAAGATGGAGAAGTACGGCGCGCCGAAGTCGATCTGCTCGTTCGTGGTACCGACCGGCTACTCGTTCAACCTCGACGGTTCGACCCTGTACCAGAGCATCGCGGCCATCTTCATTGCCCAGCTGTACGGTATCGACCTGTCGTGGAGCCAGCAGTTGCTGCTGGTACTGACCCTGATGGTCACCTCCAAAGGTATCGCAGGCGTGCCGGGCGTATCGTTCGTGGTGCTGCTGGCCACCCTGGGCAGCGTCGGCATTCCACTGGAAGGCCTGGCCTTTATCGCCGGTGTCGACCGCATCATGGACATGGCCCGTACCGCGCTGAACGTGATCGGCAACGCCCTGGCGGCACTGGTCATCTCCCGCTGGGAAGGCATGTACGATGCGGCCAAGGGCGAGCAGTACTACGCCTCGCTGATGGCCGACAAGCAGCAAGCAGCGGTGGTTGGCGAAGCTGCCAAGCGCTGAGCCTGATGGCTGATTGATCAAAAAGCCCCGACTTGTCGGGGCTTTTTGTTGTCTGTGATTCCCCAGGCATTCGCGGGCCCTTGTGTAGGAGCGGGTTCACCCGCGAACACCGGCGGAGCCGGTGCCATGCTCCGCGTTGCCTGATTCGCGGGTAAACCCGCTCCCACAGGGCCGGCGTAATGCCTACGTTCGCCAGCCATGGGCTGCGATACGCTATCATTCGGGCATTTTTCAGGGGGAACATACGGATGCTCAACGGCCTTTGGCTCGGCTTTTTCCTGGTGGCGGCAGTCTCCGCCCTGGCCCAATGGCTGGTAGGCGGCAACGCCGGCATCTTCGCAGCAATGGTCGAAAGCATCTTCGCCATGGCCAAGCTGTCGGTCGAGGTGATGGTGCTGCTGTTCGGCACGCTGACCCTGTGGCTGGGCTTTCTCAAGATCGCCGAAAAGGCTGGCATCGTCGAATGGTTGGCCAAGGTGCTGGGCCCGCTGTTTGCCCGCCTGATGCCAGAGGTACCGCCCGGTCACCCTGCCCTGGGCCTGATCACCATGAACTTTGCCGCCAACGGCCTGGGCCTGGACAACGCCGCCACGCCGATTGGCCTGAAGGCAATGCGCGCGCTGCAGGAGCTGAATCCCAGCAGCACCACGGCGAGCAACGCACAGATCCTGTTCCTGGTGCTCAACGCCTCGTCGCTGACCCTGCTGCCGGTAACCATCTTCATGTACCGGGCCCAGCAAGGTGCGCCGGACCCGACCATGGTGTTCCTGCCGATCCTGCTGGCCACCAGCGTCTCGACCCTGGTCGGCCTGCTGTCGGTGGCTGTGATGCAGCGCCTGCGCCTGTGGGACCCGGTGGTGCTCGCCTACTTCATCCCCGGCGCCTTGCTGCTGGGTGGCTTCATGGCTTTCCTTGGCACATTGTCGGCGGCGGCTCTGGCCAGCCTGTCGTCGATCCTGGGTAACCTCACGCTGTTTGGCGTGATCATCCTGTTCCTGGTAATCGGTGCCTTGAAGCGGGTGAAGGTGTACGAAGCCTTTGTCGAAGGCGCCAAGGAAGGCTTTGACGTGGCCAAGAACCTGTTGCCCTACCTGGTGGCGATGCTGGTGGCGGTGGGTGTACTGCGTGCTTCAGGCGCCTTGGAACTGGCCCTGGACGGTATTCGCCATGCAGTGAACTGGATGGGCCTGGACACCCGCTTCGTCGAGGGCCTGCCGACGGCGCTGGTCAAGCCATTCTCTGGCAGTGCGGCGCGGGCGATGCTGATCGAGACCATGCAGACCCAAGGCGTGGACAGCTTCCCGGCGCTGGTGGCGGCGACTATCCAGGGCAGTACCGAAACCACCTTCTACGTGCTGGCGGTGTACTTTGGCGCCGTGGGTATCCAGCGCGTGCGCCATGCGGTCGGCTGCGCACTGCTGGCCGAATTCTCCGGTGTGGTCGCCGCGATCTTCGTCTGCTACTGGTTCTTCGCCTGAGTTATCTGCCGGGTATGCACAGCCCCTTGTAGGAGCGGCCTTGCGTCGCGATGGGGCGCGAAGCGGCCCCGGCGATTTCAGCATTGACGCCCACATCTGGGGGCCGCTTCGCGGCCCATCGCGACACAAGGCCGCTCCTACAACAGCGAGCAGGCCTTCAGCGGCTTGAGATACTGCCAGCCTGGGCAATCGTCCACCCCACCACCTGCCCGCTCAGCTGGTCACACGCCTGACCAAACCCGACCACCACCGCTGACACCTGCTTGTCAGCCAGCGGCTGGCGAATCTCGAAGCGCTTGCTGGCGAGAATTCGCTGGGTACGGCCTTGCACCAGGCGCGCGTCATAGCGGATCACCACCTCCACCACGCCATCCTCACGGTATTCACTCTGGAACGCCTGCAGTTCACCGGCCAGCTCGTAGTCGGCCTGCAGGTTGCTGTCATCGGCGCTCAGGCGCTGTACCTGGCCATCCCGCTGGAAACCGTCGAGCAGGCGGTTGCGCAGCAGTACCGGCGCCGCATCGCTCCAGCGCGCGCCCTTGTAGCTGCTGATCACATTACCCTGGGGAATCACGGCAATCCGTGGTCCGGCCAGCACCTCGCTGGCCAGCGGTTTGTTCAGGCGCAACGACCAGTCCAGTGCCGGCGCCGTACGGCTGGGCTGGTTGACCGGCAGGCGGTAGAGGTCGACGGGTTCGCTCTGCGGCAGGATCGAGCAGGCACTGGCCAGGCTCAGCGCGGCGGCCACGGCCAGCAGGCGCAGCGACGGTTTCATGGCTGGAACTCCTTGTTGTTGTCGCGGCCAAGCAGGTAGCCGCTAGGGTCGGCCTCCAGTTGCCGGGAAATGCCTTTGAGTGCGTTGAGGGTTTCGCGCAGTTCGCGAATGGCAGGCGTCAGCTGGTTCAGGCCCTGGGCGCCGTCGCCGATGGCCTCGCTGTTGTTCTTGAGCAGGTTGTTGATGGTGGCAGTGCTTTCGGCCAGCGACTGCATGGCCTGCTCGGCGCTACCGATGGCCTGCTTGCCCTCGCTGCCCAGCAGGCCGTCGGCATTGCGCATCAGCGCCTGGGTTTCGGCCAGGGTAGCGCTGGCCTGCTTGCCGACCTGCACCAGTTGCCCGATGGCCTCGGCGATGCCGCCGTGCTGGCCGGCAAAGGCGCCGGTGGTCTTGTCGAGGTTGGCCAGGGTGTTGCTGAGGTGGCCGATGTTATCTTCGGAGAACATCTGGTTGGCGTTGTGCAGCAGCAGGTTGATGTTGGTCACCAGGTCGCTGCTGTCATTGAGCAGGCGCGAAATGGGTGACGGCGAGGCGATGATCACCGGCAGCTTGCCGTCCTTGCCCTTCAGTTCAGGGCTCTGCGGGGTGCCGCCGCTAAGCTGGATGAACGAGTTGCCGGTAACGCCAGCCAAGGTCAGTTTGGCCTGGGTATCCTCCTTCACCGGGGTGTCGGCGCTAAGGCGCACGCGGGCCAATACCCGGCGCGGGTCTTTCGGGTCCAGGCGCAGGGTGGACACATCACCCACCTTGATGCCGTTGTACTGCACCGGGCTGCCGCGGGACAGGCCGGAGACAGCCTCGTTGAACACCACTTCGTAGTCCTTGAAGGCGTCGTCGACACTGGATTTGGCCAGCCACAGGCCAAACAGCATGGCGCCGGCTACCACCAGGACGGTGACCAGGCCGATAAGGACGTGATGGGCTCGGGTTTCCATTGCTCAGCGCTCCTGCCCGGCACGGGTGGCGGCCTGTTCGGCGGCGCGCCCGCGGGGGCCGTGAAAGTATTCTTGAATCCAGCTGTCGTTGGTCTGCTCGACTTCGGCCAGCGGGCCGGCCACCAGGACCTTCTTCTGTGACAGTACGGCGATGCGGTCGGTAATGGTGTACAGGGTGTCGAGGTCGTGGGTGATGAGGAACACCGACAGGCCAAGGGCGTCGCGCAGGGTCAGGATCAGCTGGTCGAATGCGGCAGCACCGATCGGGTCCAGGCCGGCGGTGGGCTCGTCGAGGAAAAGGATGTCCGGGTCCAGTGCCAGGGCTCGGGCCAGCGCCGCGCGCTTGATCATGCCCCCCGACAGCGAGGCCGGGTACTTGTCGGCGGCCGAGATCGGCAGCCCGGCGAGGGCCAGCTTGACCCCGGCCAGGTGCTCGGCATCGGCGCGGGACAGCCCGGCATGCTCGATCAGCGGCAAGGCCACGTTCTCGGTCACCGTCAGCGAAGAGAACAACGCGCCCTTCTGGAACAGCACGCCAAAGCGCCGCTCGACCAGTGAGCGCTGTTCTTCGCGCAGGCCGGCCAGGTCCTGGTCGAACACCTTGATCTGCCCTTCATTGGGGCGGCGCAGGCCGATGATGCTGCGCAGCAACACCGACTTGCCGCTGCCTGAGCCGCCAACCACGGCAAGGATTTCGCCGCGGTACAGGTCCAGGTCGAGGTTTTCGTGCACCACCTGGCGGCCGAAGCGGTTGCAGATGCCGCGGGCTTCGATCACGCGCTGTTTGCCACTCACCAACCCATCTCCATACAGAACAGGGCAGCCACCGCGTCCAGCACGATAACCACGAAAATCGACTGCACCACTGCCGAGGTGGTGTGTGCCCCCACCGATTCGGCGCTGCCGCTGACCTTGAAGCCTTCCAGGCAGCCGATGGCGGCGATCAGGAAGGCGAAGAACGGTGCCTTGGCCAGGCCGACCAGGAAGTGCTGCACGCCGATGTCGCTTTGCAGCAGCGACAGGAACATGGCTGGCGAGATATCCAGCGTCAGGGCACAGACCACTGCGCCGCCAACGATGCCGCAGATCATTGCGACAAAGGTCAGCAAGGGCAGCGATATCAACAGGGCCAGTACCCGCGGCACCACTAGTAGTTCCATGGGGTTCAGGCCCAGGGTACGGATGGCGTCGATTTCTTCGTTGGCTTTCATCGAGCCGATCTGCGCGGTGAACGCGCTGGCGGTGCGGCCGGCCATCAGGATGGCGGTCAGCAGCACGGCGAATTCGCGCAGGAACGAAAAGGCCACCAGGTCGACGGTGAAGATGCTCGCGCCGAAGTCAGCCAGCACCGTGGCGCCGAGAAAGGCCACCACCGCACCCACCAAAAAGGTCAGCAGGGCGACGATGGGGGCCGCGTCCAGGCCGGTCTGTTCGATGTGTGCCACGACCGGGGTGAAGCGCCAGCGGTGCGGCTGCAGGGCGCGGCGTAGCAGGGTTTCGAGAATTACGCCGACGAAGCCGAGCAGCTGCATGGTGTCTTGCCACAGTGTGCCGACAGCACAGCCGATGCGCTCTAGCAGCAACAGCAATACGTTGCGTTCGGGCTCCCTGACCGGGATGCAGTAGTCCTGTACCGAGCAATAGACGTTCTTGAGCAGTGCGCGGCTGGCTTCAGGCAGTTCGTGGGTGCAACGCGACAGTCGCTCGGAGCCAAGCAGCTCGGCCAGCAGCGAGGCGCCAGCAGTGTCCAGGCGGCCCAGCTGGCTGAGGTCGGCAATGGTGTCGGCGGCGTACTGCTCGCGCAGGCGCTCGCTTTCACGCTTGAGGCTGGCGTAGTGCGCCAGGGTCCAGTCACCGGTAATGCGCAGGCAGGCCGGTTGGCTGCTGGTGTCCAGGGTGGCGCTGGGGGTGGTCATAGGCTCCATGCAATTGACTCGGCGCTAAGGCTTAGGGGCTGATCATAGCGCAGCGGGCATGGGCTGTTTGTTGATAATGTGCTGTCTGTACTGGCCTAGGGGGCCGCTTTGCGGCCCATCGCGACACAAGGCCGCTCCTACAGGCGACCGCGTACCCCTGTAGGAGCGGCCTTGTGTCGCGATGGGGCGCAAAGCGCCCCCTTTCAATCACTGCGCTGGTGCATCGTCCACCACCTTGAAGCGCAGCACACCAATCACCTGGCCATCTTCGGTCAGCACCCGCACCTGCCACTTGCCCACCGGGTTCGGCGGGAAGTTCTGCTTGTGTGTCCAGGCCCGGTAGCCTTCCTTGCGCCCGCCATGGATGTCCAGGGCAATGCGGTCGACCTCCTGGCCGTCCTTCTGCCATACATGGTAGATCCGCTCGTTCAGGCCGCGTGGCGCGTTGATAGCGGTGTAGGCATACAGGCCGCTGCTACGGATGCGACTGGCGGCAATCTCTTCCAGTGAATCACCCGGCTGGCGGTTCAGCACTTCGGTGCTCACCGCCACTTCGGTCATCCACAACGTCGCGGGTGGCACCCAGGAGCGCAGCAGCCAACCCCCGGCGCCGACCGACAGGGTGACCAGCACCAGGGCCACGGCGCGGCGCCAGTTGTTGATCGGGAAGCTGCTGGCCAGGCTGGGGAACGACAGGGCCATGGCCGCGATCAAGGCCAGCTTGAAGCTTTGCGCGGTGGTCAGGTGCAGGATGATCGGCAGCGCGGTCAGCAGCGCGGCGAACAGGGTCAGGGTATGCAGCGCCAGGAACAGCCAGCGCCGTGGTGCCAGCCATTTGTAGTAGAGAGGGTCGGTGATCGAAATCAGGCCCGCAGCGCCAAGCAGGCCGGTGAACACCAGCTGGCCGCTGTTCCAGGTGGTGGTGATGAAGAAGAACGGCAACACGAAGAACAGCGTTTCCTGGTGGATCATCTGCGTTGCATAGCGCAACAGCGGCTGCGGGATTTCGCGGTTGAAGGTGCGTGCGAACAGGCCGGTGAGGGTGTTTTCCAGCATCAGCCACACCCAGCTGACCAGCATCAGTATGGCCACCCAACTGGCCAGGCCGGCCTGGCGGTCGACCAGGATGAAGCTACCGATACCGGAGAGGAAACCGCAAAGCGCGATGATGCCGGGGTAGCGTTTGAGCAGTTCGATGATGCGCAGGACGATATGGGGGATTTGGGGCATTGGGTCTACAACAGGGAGGAATGGGGTGGCTGTGCTGGCCTATTCGCGGGTGAACCCGCTCCCACAGGGTTAGTGCAATGGCTGAAGTTTGCACTGCACCTTGTGGGAGCGGGTTTACCCGCGAAAGGGCCGGTACTGGCAAAAGGATACCGCCGATTCACCGCTGCCGTGTAGCACCACTCGGCCTTTCAGGCCCACGCCGCCGCCAGCGCAGCAGCCCGGCCGCCAAAATCAGCCCCGCCAGCAAGGCCACCAGCCCGTAAAGCTCGTCATAACCCAGCAACGGCTTTTCGATGCGCACATAGCCATCTTCCTTGAGCAACTCCTTCAGCGCCTCGTTGGCCTGCGCCAGGCTGACCTGGCGCAGCTTGCGCACCGGGTTGGCAAAGCGCCCGTCGGTATAGTCGTTCAGCGCCCCCCAGTAGTAGTCGGCCAGGGCGCTGTTGCCTTGGGTACTCCAGCTTTCCTTGGCGACACTGGCGTCTTTGATGCGGGCGAAGGTGTCCGGGTCGAGGCCTTCCTTGCGCAGATGGTCGAACAACGCCTGCATCACCGCGACGGCCTTGTTGATGTCGTCGCGCTCAAGGTCTGCATTGAGGCTGAGCAGGCCGGTGTCACCGAAGCTTTCACGTTGTATCGACGGGCCGTAGGACAGCCCGTTGCGCAGGCGTAGCTGGTCGTACATCGCCCAGTCCAGGTAGCGCGAGAGCACGTCGAGGGTGGCCTGGTGGTCGTTGTCCAGCACCGGCTCGATGAACAGCCAATGCAGTTTGACGCTGTCGCCCAGCCAGCCGCGGGTCAGGTCGCGGCGTTGCTCGGCTTGCTGGGTGATGCTTTCCAGGGTACGGCGTTCCTCCGGCTCGGTGGCCGGCAGTTCGCCAAAGGTACGCTCCAGATAGGCCGGCAGCAGGCGGTCGAGGCCACCGACGACGATCAGGGTCATGTTGTTGGCCGCGTACCAGCGGTCACGCAGGGCCTGTACCTGCTCCAGGGTCATGTTGTCGAGGTTGGAGCGCTCCGGGCACTTCAGGCCAAGCTCGGTGGCCAGCTGATCGCTGGCGGGGTGGCCAATGTCCTGGCGGTCGAGCCAGCGCTGCAGGTGGCCATAGTGGCCGCCATCTTCACGTTCGATGATGCGCTTGGCGGTGGCCAGGGCCTTGGCATCGATACGGGTGTCGCGGATCACCGCCAACAGCAGGTCGAGGACTTTGCGCTGGTTGCGCGCCGGGGCTTCGATGACGAAGGTGGTGTCGGCACTGCTGGTATAGGCGTTCCACTCGCCGCCAAGCGATTGCAGGCGTTCTTCCAGGCCGCCCTCGCCCGTTTCGTCGATGCCGCTGAACAGCAGGTGTTCGAGCAGGTGTGGCAGCTCTTTCTGCTCGCAACTGAAGTCGTCGAGGCCCACCCCGACCACCAGGCGGATCGCCACATGGTCACGTTCGTAGCCGTTTTTCAGGATGACCTGCAGGCCGTTGGGCAGCAGGTAGCCTTCAACCCGCGAGCGGTCGAGGGCGAATGAGGTCAGGCTGCAGATCAGCAAGCATACGAACATCAGGCAACGCATGGGCGAGCGTGGGTCCTCTGGTAGGCGAAATCACGGCAGACGGGCTTCGTCCGGCACGCTGTCGAGCATCAGCCCGCCCGTGTCCGAGCCGCCCAGTACCACATAGGCACTGCTACAGAACAAAGAGTTCAACCGCTTCATGTCGGCGATCAGCTCCAAGTGTAGCGAACTGGTCTCGATACTTTGCATAACCTTGCGCTGCAGGCGGCTGACATGGGCGTGGGCAAGGCGCCGTTCGTGGGCGCGAAAACGGCGCTTTTCCCGCAGCAGCAAGCGGGCGCTTTCCGGGTCGGCGCTGAGGAACACCGACAGGCCTAGGCGCAGGTTGGCCAATAGCTGTTCCTGCAGGCCGGTCAGTTCTTCAAGGCCCACTTGGGAAAACTCCCGGCGCTGGCTGGTTTTCTGCTGCTGGACCTTGCGCAGCATGCGCTCTATCAGGTCACTGGCCAGCTTGAGATTGATCGCTAATTCGATGATTTCGGCCCAACGGCGGTTGTCCTGCTCGCTGAGGTCTTCGCGTGACATCTGCGCCAGGTACAGCTTGATCGCGCTGTACAAGGCTTCGGCGTCCTCGCCCAGTTCGCGGACCTGCTGCGGCAATGCCGTGTGGGTGCCGCGCAGGGCGCCGAGCATGGCCTCGAGCAGGCTGTCGACGATATCGCCCAGGCGCAGGGTTTCGCGGGCAGCATTGGCCAAGGCAAGGCTGGGTGTTTCCAGCGCCGAGGTGTCGAGGTGGCGCGGGCGCACCTGGCCGTTGCTGGCTTCCCGCTCGGGCAGCAGGATGTTGCACAGCCGGCCCATGGGTTTGACCGTCGGCAGCATGAGCAGGCAGCGCAACGTGTTGTAGAGCAGGTGGAAGCCGATAACCAGCTCCTGCGGGCTGAAGCTGAGCGAGTCCATCCACTCCACCAGCGGGTGCAGCACAGGGATGATCAGCAGCAGGCCGATCAGCTTGTATAGCAAGCTGCCCAAGGCCACGCGGCGCCCGGCGGCGTTCTGCATGCTGGTGCTGATGAAGGCCAGCAGGCCGCTGCCGATGTTGGCGCCGACCACCAGGCCAATGGCCACCGGCAGGCTGATGACTTCGGCACCGGCCAGGGTTGCGGTTAGCAGTACGGCGGCCAGGCTGGAATAGGAAACCATGGCGAACATGGCGCCGACCAAGGCGTCGAGCATGATGTCGCCGGTCAGCGAGGCGAACAGCACTTTCACGCCCTGGGCGTGGGTGATCGGCGCAGCTGCCTGCACGATCAGCTCCAGTGCCAGAATGATCAAGCCAAGCCCGATGCCTACCCTGCCCAGTTGGCCGGCCCGCGTCTGCTTGCGCGAGAGGAAGAAGATCACGCCCAGGAAGATCAGCAGCGGCGACAGCCACGACAGGTCGAATGTCAGCACCCGGGCCATCAGCGCGGTACCCACATCAGCACCGAGCATGATTGCCAGGGCCGGCGTCATGGCCATCAGGCCCTGGCCGACGAACGAGGTGACCAACATGGCCGTGGCGTTGCTGCTTTGCACCATGGCGGTGACCAGAATACCGGCGATGAACGCCAGCGGGCGCTTGTTCATGTTCTGGCTGATGATGCGCCGCAGGTCCGAGCCGAATACCCGGAGGATGCCGGTACGCACGATGTGGGTGCCCCAGACCAGTAGCGTCACGGCCGAAAGCAGGTTGAGCAGGGTCAGCATGGCGAAGGCCCCCTGTGCACTGGCCCAGTGGGCCAAGAGAAGAAGCGTGAGCGTTTGAAGAATTTTCAGTGCTCACTCAAAGCTTTAGTTGTTTTGCGCAGCTGTCGCCAGCTTCGCATGGTGGTCATTTATTTGAAATACATAGGAGATGAATGTTGCCTGTGCCGGCCTCTTCGCGGGTGAACCCGCTCCTACAGGGAGCGCGTAACCTTGTAGGAGCGGGTTTACCCGCGAAGAGACCCGCACTGTAAAAGCCGTTTTCCAGCCATCCAGAAATGAAAAAGGGCCCCGAAGGGCCCTTTCTGTCCTGCACTTCCTGATCTTATTGACCCGGAATGTCCTTGCGCAGTTTCACCGGCTCATGCTCTTTGCCTTCCTTGCGGGCCAAGGCAGTACGCATGCGGATGTTGATCGCTTCCACCGCCAGCGAGAAGGCCATGGCGAAGTAGACGTAGCCTTTCGGCACATGCACGTCGAAAGCTTCGGCGATCAGCACGGTACCGACCACGATCAGGAACGACAGCGCGAGCATCTTCAGCGACGGGTGTTTGTCGATGAAATCGCTGATGGCGCCAGCGCACAGCATCATCACCAGCACGGCAACGACGATGGCAGCGATCATCACCGGTACGTGGGAAACCATGCCCACCGCGGTAATCACCGAGTCCAGCGAGAACACGATGTCGATGATGGCGATCTGGATGATGGTGTAGAAGAACTTGCCGCCCGCACCTTTCGGTTCGTCGGCGTTCTCGTCCTCGCCTTCCAGGCCGTGGTAGATCTCTTGCGAGCTTTTCCACAGCAGGAACAGGCCACCGAAGAACAGGATCAGGTCACGCCCGGAGATACCTTGGCCGAACACCACGAACAGGTCGGCGGTAAGGCGCATGACCCAGGTAATGGACAGCAACAGCATGATACGGGTGACCATGGCCAGGGCCAGGCCGAAGATCCGGGTACGCGGCTGCATGTGCTTGGGCATGCGGCTGACCAGGATCGAGATCATGATGATGTTGTCGATCCCGAGGACGATCTCAAGCGCGGTAAGGGTAAAAAAGGCAACCCAGATTTCCGGGCTGGTCAGCCATTCCATGTTTTTTCCTTCGAACGGTAAAGGCGACGCGCCCCAACATGGGGCGCGTCGCGGTAGGGTAATACGTGTTTATTAAAGACTACTGAACAGCGGGAAAATGCCCATCAGCAGCGCGGCGAACATTATGCACAGGCATACCAGCACTGCCCACTTGAGCGTGAAGCGCTGATGGTCGCCGAATTCGATGCCGGCCAGGGCCACCAGCAGGTAGGTGGACGGTACCAAGGGGCTGAGCAGGTGTACCGGCTGGCCGACGATCGACGCACGGGCCATTTCCACCGGGCTGATGCCGTAGTGGCTGGCGGCTTCGGCCAGCACTGGCAGTACGCCGTAGTAGAACGCATCGTTGGACATGAAGAAGGTGAACGGCATGCTCACGATTGCAGTAATCACCGCCAGGTAAGGGCCCAGCGCCTCGGGGATGACCGCCAGCAGGCTCTTGGACATCGCGTCGACCATGCCGGTGCCCGACAGGATGCCGGTGAAGATGCCCGCAGCGAAGATCAAACCGGTCACCGCCAGCACGCTGCCGGCGTGGGCGGCGATGCGGTCTTTCTGCTGCTGCAGGCACGGGTAATTGACGATCATGGCGATGCTGAAGGCGATCATGAACAGCACCGGCAACGGCAGCACACCGGCGATCAGGGCGACCATCAGGGCGGCGGTCAGGGCGCCGTTGAAGTACAGCAGCTTGGGGCGGCGCGCTTCAGGGAACTGTGAAACGGTGATTTCGCTGTGGTCGATGTCGTCGGTAGGCAGGTGCAGTTCGCCCAGGCGGGCACGTTCGCGCTTGCCGTACATGTAGGCAATGGCCAGGATCGCCAGCACACCGAACAGCATGGCCGGGATCATCGGCACGAAGATGTCTGACGGGTCCACGTGCAGGGCGCTGGCGGCGCGGGCAGTCGGGCCACCCCAGGGGGTCATGTTCATCACACCGCCGGCGAGGATGATCAGGCCGGCCATGATCCGCGGGCTCATCCCAAGGCGGCTGTACATTGGCAGCATGGCGGCGCAGCAGATCATGTAGGTGGTGGCACCGTCACCGTCGAGCGAGACCACCAGGGCCAGCACGGCGGTACCTACCGAGACTTTCAGCGGGTCACCCTTTACCAGTTTGAGGATCTTGCGCACGGCCGGGTCGAACAGGCCGGAGTCGATCATCAGGGCGAAGTAGAGGATGGCGAACATCAGCATCACGCCAGTAGGCGCGAGCTTGCTGATGCCCTCGAGCATCATGGGGCCGATCTTGGCGGAGAAACCGCCGAACATGGCGAACAGGATCGGTACCAGGATCAGCGCGATCAAGGCCGACAGGCGCTTGGTCATGATCAGGTACATGAAGGTGATGACCATGGCAAAGCCGAGGAAGGTCAGCATGGCAATACTCCAGGCGTGGCGCTACGAAAGGAAAATCGATTCGGGCAGATCAGCGCGTTGGGCGCTGCGCGGGGAGCATGCGGAGGGGGACTGCAGGAAGGCGGGCACAGGAATACATCAGAATCACCATTGTTGTTGTTGATTGGGCCGGGCGCGGTATTGACCGGGAGCCCTGGCTGACCGGTCTTGTGCCGGTAGTGGGGGCTATCCTATGAGGGGAAGCTTTCAGCCAGCTTTCGCTGAAACAAAGGCGACGAGAGGTAGGTGATGCAGGATGTAACCGAAGGTGGCTGCCATTGCGGCGCCTTGCGATATCGCTTGGAGGGTGACCTGACGGACATTGCCCACTGCCACTGTTCGATCTGCCGGCGGGTCAGCGGCGGGCTGGTGGTGACCTGGCTTACCCTGCCCCGTTCGGGGTTCAGGTGGTTGGCGGGTGAGCCGAGTTGCTATGTGGCACCGGCCAGTTGCAGCCGGTACTTCTGTGGGCATTGCGGGGCGCATGTGGCGCTGGTGACCACGCACAGCCCGGAGACGGTCGATGTGACGGTGGCGACGCTGGACCACCCGGAGCGGGTACGGGCCAACCGGCATATCTGGGTGGGTAGCCGGTTGCCTTGGTTGCACCTGGATGAGGATTTGCCTTCGGAGACAGAGGAAAGGCTGTAGGCCTTGTGCTGCCTGCACTGGCCTCTTCGCGGGTAAACCCGCTCCTACACAGGTACGGCGCAGACCTCAAGTGCTGTATAGATCCTGTGGGAGCGGGCTTGCCCGCGAAGAGGCCAGCCCTGCAAACATCACAACTGCAGGCCACCGGCAGCCTTGTGTAGCGCCCGCAAATGTTCACCGATCTCCTTCACATTGGCCTCGACCGCAGCAATTTCCTTGGCCCGCGAAGGCTCCAGCAGCGCCCTCACCTCTTTGTCCAGGTTCGTGCTCAAGCGCAACAACTTTGCCTGCCGCTCGCTGCTCTCCTGCTCCAGGTGCTTGCGCTCCTCCGGCTGCGGCAGCCCGTAGCCCTTGGCATCGAGCAACTCTGCCGGGCGACTGAGGAAGCCGCTATTGGCCAGCATCTGCTTGAGGGTTGCATCGGCCTTGTTGATGCTGCCGTCTTTCAGCGCTGCGGCATTCAGGTAGCGTTGCTTGACCTCGTCCTGGGCCAGCAGCAGTTGCTGGCGCAGGCTGGCCTGTTCAAGCAGGAGCAAGGCAGCGCTGGTGCGCAGGTCGGCCTTGGCGAACCAGGGGCGGCGTTGTTCGGCACTCAGGGCCAGCCAGTCTTCAACCTGGGCCTGCTTGATCGGCAGTTGCTTGCGCAGTACGCCGAACATGGCCTGGTAGCGGTCGCGGTAAGAATCGAAGCGATAGCCCAGGCGCAACGCCTCGCGCGGGTTGTCGAGCACGCTGGTGTCGGCCAGCCCCCTCCCCTTGAGCACGGCCAGCAAGCCATTGGGCATGATGCTGTCGAGGTCGTTCAGGTGCGGGTTGGCGGTGCCGCTGCGCAACAGTTTCAACGATTCCACCGCACAGTTGTTGGACAGGAACCAGTAGTTGCCATCGTAGCTCCAGTGCATCTCGGCAGCCTGGCGCACCAGGTTCTCGACTTCATCACGGTTGAGCTTCAGGGGCACCGAGGCCAGGCTGCGCAGTTCGGTCTTGGTGTATTCGTCAATCACCTGGCCCAGCGGCAGCACGAACAAGCGCGAGGGGTAGGCGCCGACCAGGCCATCCCAGCTGGACAGCTGTACGTCGTTGACGAAGGCGCGGTACGACAGCACCAAACTCTGGTCGAGGTCCAGGCGGCAGTCCGGCCCGCGTGGGCGGCCAGGTTTGCAGATCACCAGGCGCAGCATGCTGTGGCCCCAGCGGCTGACCAGGTTCTGGTTGGCTTCGGCCAGCAGGTAATCCACCTCATAGACCCGTTCGGGGTCGATTTCGCCCAGTGGTTGGCGGGCGAAGTCGCTGCCGGCATTCAGGAACGGCAAGCCCTTGGCGCAGGTGTCCTGTTGTGGTGCCCAGCCGAAGTGATCACGCAGGTACTGGTTGAGCGCCGGTCGACGGCACGCGTAGCTCGGGTCGAGGAGGAAGTACTCCATGTTGACCGCGATGTATTCCTTGGGGCTGCTCAGCTCGTAGCTGTCGGGGCTGCGAACGAACTGGCCGTTCTGCTGTTCGCGTTCGCCGCGGCGGCCGACGTATTGCTGCCAGCCGGCCAGGTCGAGCAGGCGTGGGTCGTCACTGAGGGTGAAGCGGCGCTCGGCCTGGCCACGGCACTCTTCGGGCAGGCCGACCTTGCCCAATGTGCCTTGGCGGCGCTTGCAACGGGTGATCAGCGCACTTTCGGCGCTGGGCCACAGCCGGGCGCGGTCGTAGATGTGGGTGAGTTCGTGCAGGACGGTGGCCAGTAGCTCTTCACGCACGGTGCCATGGGGGCGGTTGGTACGTTCGGTGGCGGCACTGCCATCAGTCAAACCGGGCAGCAGACGGCGGTTGAGCGCCAGGGTCGATCCCAGAGATGCCTGGCCATAGGCATCGGCAGGCATGTTGTCGCTCCAGCTGACTGTGACGCGCCTGTCCAGCTGTTGCTTGAAGCGTGGCGGCAACTTGCCCAGCGCCTCGTCGAGCAGGGCATGGGTGGCTTGCGCCTGCTGTGGGTCGAGGCCGGCCGCCTGCAGGTCCAGCTGCAGGTCGGCCAGGGCGGGCGAGCCCAGCAGCGTCAGGGCGCAGCCGAGCAGCCAGGCACGCACACGGTTCACAGCGCGAGGATGGCTTCGGCCAGTACCTGGTCGCTGGCATCGCGAGCTTCAGGTACGCGCTCGCGAAGGGTGTGGAATGCGGCTTCGAGTTGCGCGCCACGGATATCGCCATTGCTGGCGACGAAGCTGGCGGCGTCGTCATGGGCCTCGCGCACGACCTTGGAGTCGCGGATCGAGGTGGTGGTGTCAGAGGTGAAGTCGATCGAACGGCCAAAGGCACGCACGATGATGTTGCTGGTGGCCACCAAGGTCTGTGCCTGGGCCAGGTCGGCCAGCAGCAGCATGCCGAGGGTAGCGGCAATCAGCGGTTTACGCATGGAGCATCTCCGAAAAATACAGGGAGTCAGGTGTAGTTATTGGACGAGAATTGCTTCTGCCAGTTCAAGGTCACCGACGGAGTGCCGGGCGCAGTTGTGACGCAGCGAGTCGAGTGCCGCTTCCAGGCGCGCACCGCGGATCAGGCCATCGGTGGCAACGAATGCGGCGGCATCGTCGCGAGCCTGTCTGACCAGTTTGCGATCGAAAGGTGCGGTGGTGACCTGGCTGGTGACATAGCCCGTGATGACCAGGCCTTGCGTGGTGGTATCCATGGCATGGGCGCTGGCCATGCCAGCGGCGGTGAACAGCAACGGCAACAGATAACGCATGGGCTTTCTTGAAGGCTAGGAAAATGGACGGCGAAGGCTACCCCAGGTGCGAGGGCCGTAGCCAACGCACCTGTTTTGCATAGCGTGTATCAGATCGCCAGGATGGCCTGGGCCAACTGTGCATCGCTGGCTTGCAGAGCCGGCATGCTCGAACGGATGTGCAGGAAAGCGCTTTCCAGTCGGGCGCCGCGGATAGCGCCTTGAGTGCCGACGAAGCTGGCAGCGTCATCGCGCGCAGCCTGAACAATCTTGTCGTCGCGGAACGACGAGGTCAGGTCGGAAGTGGCGTCGGTGGAGGCAGCAACAGCGCGTACGACTGCATCCGTGGTGACAACGAAACTGCTGGCGTTGGCAGTGCCGGCCAAGCCGAGCAGCAAGGCGGCGCCAATCAGGTGTTTACGGGACATGATCTTGGACTCCTGGGTAGGGTCAGTTTGGTTCTGCGTTATCGGACGCTTGCACGGCTCGTCGCGGTACTTTTTCAACAACTGGTTCTAAACCAGACTGTTTGGCAAAGCGTATCACGCACTGCTGTATCTGGAGGTTAATGAGTGCTTTACCGGTCAACTGTTATGGTTTGTTCTTGGTGGTTTTGAAATTGTACTGGTATTTGACTCGACCGCTCTGGAGCAAGCCTTTCGGGCAACAAAAAACCCGCTGCAGTCGCCTGCAACGGGTTTGGGAATTCGCGGTGCCGGCAGAAGCCGGCTAGCCGGAGCTTAGCGCCAGAAAGGCTTGCTCAGCTCTTCGTAACGCTGCGACTCGCTGATACCGGCGTCAGCCAGCAGGCGGCCGTCCAGGCGAGCCAATTGACGGCGGCTGGCCATACGGCGCTGCCACAGCAGCAGGGTGGACAGGGCACGCAGCGGCAGCGAGGCGTTGGATTGTTGGGTGTTGCTTTCAAAAACCAGACCGGAACTGAGGGTACGTTCCATGATGTTTCATCCTTCCGCTCATGGCGGGATTAGGTAGTGATTTAACTGATGCCAATGATCCTCCTCTGCTGTCCATAACAGTAGATACAGTTCAGTTGAAAGACGATGGCTCAGTTAACTGTGTAACCCTACTGTTGCACTCGAAATAGGCGCAACTGTACTGGTCTGCACCTGAATGGTGCGTTTTGGCTTTGGTAAAGGGATTCATGAAGCGAGGAAGAGTGAAATTACCAGTACAGTAGTACAGTTTATGCTGACTGTTGACCGCAAGGTGTTCTGATAGAAGGATTTGACTGTTATGGCCCTCTCGCGGGCAAGCCCGCGAAGAGGCCGGAACAGCGGAAGCAGGGCCGCTGTTCCGTACCACCGCTGGATCAGCTGGCCAGCATGCGACCGGTTTCTTCCAGGTTTTCGTGCCAGCTCAGCGCTTCACGCAGAATGTGCGGGGTGTGGCCCCCACGCTGGCAGGCGCGATCGAAGTAGTCGTTCAGCGCAGCGCGGTAGTCTGGGTGCACACAGTTGTCGATGATCGCCCGTGCACGCTCGCGCGGTGCCAGGCCACGCAGGTCGGCCAGGCCTTGCTCGGTGACCAGGATGTCCACGTCGTGCTCGGTATGGTCGACATGGCTGACCATTGGCACCACGCTGGAAATCGCGCCGCCTTTGGCAATCGACTTGGTGACGAACACTGCCAGGTGGGCATTACGGGCGAAGTCACCCGAGCCACCGATGCCGTTCATCATCTTGGTGCCACACACGTGGGTGGAGTTGACGTTGCCGTAGATATCGAACTCCAGTGCGGTGTTGATACCGATGATGCCCAAGCGACGTACCACTTCCGGGTGGTTGGAAATTTCTTGCGGGCGCAGTACCAGCTTGTCTTTGTAGCGCTCCAGGTTGCCGAACACATCGGCATTACGGCGCGTCGACAGCGTAATCGAGCTGCCCGAGGCAAAGCTCAGCTTGCCGGCGTCGATCAGGTCGAAGGTAGAGTCCTGCAGTACTTCGGAGTACATGGTCAGGTCTTCGAACGGCGACTCGATCAGGCCGCACATCACCGCGTTGGCGATGCTGCCGATGCCTGCCTGCAGCGGGCCGAGTTTGTTGGTCATGCGGCCAGCTTCCACTTCCTGCTTGAGGAAGTTGATCAGGTGGTCGGCGATGCCCTGGGTTTCGTCATCCGGCGGCAGCACGGTGGACGGCGAGTCTGGCTGGTCGCTGATGACGATGCCAACGATCTTGGCGGGGTCGATCGGGATTGCAGTGCTGCCGATACGGTCGTCGACCTTTACCAGCGGGATAGGCGTGCGGGTCGGGCGGTAGGTCGGGATATAGATGTCGTGCAGGCCTTCGAGGTTGGCGTTGTGCGACAGGTTGATCTCGACGATCACTTGCTTGGCGAAAATTGCGAAGCTGGCCGAGTTGCCCACCGAAGTGGTTGGCACGATGTGGCCTTGCTCAGTGATGGCCACGGCTTCGATGACCGCGATGTCCGGCAGCTTCAGCTGCTGGTTGCGCAGTTGCTCGACGGTTTCCGACAGGTGCTGGTCAATGAACATCACCTGGCCGTCGTTGATGGCCTTGCGCAGGGTGCTGTCGACCTGGAACGGCATGCGGCGAGCCAGCACGCCGGCCTCGGTCAGTTGCTTGTCCAGGTCATTACCCAGGCTGGCGCCGGTCATCAGGCTGATTTTCAGTGGCGACTGCTTGGCACGTTCGGCCAGTGCATGTGGTACGGCCTTGGCTTCGCCGGCGCGGGTGAAACCGCTCATGCCGACGGTCATGCCGTCCTCGATCAGACCAGCGGCATCAGCCGCACTCATTACCTTGCTGTGCAGGGAGGACAAGCGGATACGATCACGGTACATGGATTGTTATCTCGGGCTACTGAAACTACTGCAGCGCAGTCTAGAGATTTCGCCCAGTGCCGTCCCACGACCATGGTCGTATGAGAAGCCTTGAAGTAGAGCCGTTGATCCGGATCAATAAAAGAAAAGCCCCGGCAGATTCTGACCGGGGCTTCCTTTATATCAGCTGGTTTGCAGCGGCAGGTCTCACTCCACCGCCTTGACCATGTCTTCGATGACCTTCTTGGCGTCGCCGAACACCATCATGGTCTTGTCCAGGTAGAACAGTTCGTTATCCAGGCCGGCATAGCCGCTGGCCATGGAGCGCTTGTTGACGATGATGGTCTTGGCCTTGAACGCTTCGAGGATCGGCATGCCGGCGATGGGCGACTTGGGATCGTTCTTCGCCGCCGGGTTGACCACGTCGTTTGCGCCCAACACCAGCACCACGTCGGCCTGGCCGAACTCGGCGTTGATGTCTTCCATCTCGAACACCTGGTCGTATGGCACTTCGGCCTCGGCCAGCAGCACGTTCATGTGCCCGGGCATACGCCCCGCCACCGGGTGGATCGCGTACTTCACGGTCACGCCGTTGTGGGTCAGCTTCTCGGTCAGTTCCTTCAGTGCGTGCTGGGCACGGGCTACCGCCAGGCCATAACCCGGGACGATGATCACGCTGTCGGCGTTGCTCAGCAGGAAGGTGGCATCGTCGGCCGAGCCGGACTTCACCGGGCGCTGTTCTTGCGAACCTTGCGCGGCGCCGGCATCGGTATCGCCGCCGAAGCCGCCGAGAATGACGTTGAAGAACGAACGGTTCATCGCCTTGCACATGATGTACGAGAGGATGGCACCGGACGAGCCGACCAGGGAGCCTGCGATGATCAGCATCGAGTTGTTCAGCGAGAAGCCGATACCGGCCGCCGCCCAGCCCGAATAACTGTTGAGCATCGACACCACCACCGGCATGTCGGCGCCGCCGATCGGGATAATGATCAGCACGCCCATGATGAAGGCCAGAACCAGCATCAGGGTGAAGGCACTGTAATGGCCGGTGAAGGTGAACAGCAGGCCCAGGGCGATGGTGGTCAGGCCGAGGATCAGGTTCAGCTTGTGCTGGCCGGCGAACTGTACCGGTGCGCCCTGGAACAGGCGGAACTTGTACTTGCCCGACAGCTTGCCAAAGGCGATCACCGAACCGGAGAAGGTAATGGCACCGATGGCTGCGCCAAGGAACAGCTCCAGACGGTTACCGGTGGGGATCGGGTCGCTGATGGCGGCAACGATGCCCATCGACTGTGGCTCCAGCACGGCGGCGATGGCAATGAACACCGCAGCCAGGCCGATCATGCTGTGCATGAAGGCCACCAGCTCAGGCATCTTGGTCATCTCGACGCGCTTGGCCATGATCGAGCCGGCGGTGCCGCCGACCAGCAGGCCGACGATCACGTAGCCGATGCCGGCAGTAGCAAGCTCAGCCCCCAGCTTATAGATGAGGCCAACCGTGGTGAGGATGGCGATCCCCATGCCGATCATGCCGTACAGGTTGCCGCGCCGCGAGGTAGTCGGGTGCGACAGGCCTTTGAGCGCCTGGATGAAGCACACCGAGGCGACGAGGTAGAGGAGCGTTACCAGATTCATGCTCATGCTTACTTCTGCGCCTCGTTCTTGGTTTTCTTCTTGAACATCTCAAGCATGCGGCGGGTGACCAGGAAGCCACCGAACACATTGACCGCGGCCAGGGCCACGGCGAGGGTGCCCATCAGCTTGCCGGCCGGGGTCACGGTCAGGGCCGCAGCCAGCATCGCGCCGACGATGACGATCGCCGAGATGGCGTTGGTGACCGCCATCAGCGGGGTGTGCAGCGCCGGGGTAACGTTCCACACCACGTGGTAGCCCACATAGATGGCCAGCACGAAGATGATCAGGTTGTAGATGCCATGGGAAATCAGCATGTCTTCCATTGTCGTGCTCCTTAGCCGTTCTTGCGGACGACCTGACCATCGCGGCACATCAGGCAGGCCGCGACGATGTCGTCTTCGAGGTTGATGACCAGTGCGCCGTCCTTGTCGAACAGCAGCTTCATGAAGTCCAGCAGGTTGCGTGCATACAGCGCCGAGGCATCGGCACCCACCTGGGCCGGCAGGTTGGTAGGGCCAACGATGATCACACCGTTTTCCTGCACCGCCTGGTCGGCGACGGTCAGCGGGCAGTTGCCGCCCTGGGCTGCCGCGAGGTCGATGACCACCGAGCCGGGCTTCATCTGCGCGACGGTTTCGGCGCTGAGCAGGGTCGGTGCCTTGCGGCCGGGGATCAGCGCGGTAGTGATGACGATATCGGCCTGCTTGGCGCGCTCGTGCACGGCCTGGGCCTGGCGTTGCATCCAGCTGGCCGGCATCGGGCGGGCATAGCCGCCTACGCCTTCGGCGCACTCGCGTTCCTCATCGGTCTCGTAGGGCACGTCGATGAACTTGGCGCCCAGCGACTCGATCTGCTCCTTCACGGCCGGGCGTACGTCGGACGCCTCGATCACCGCGCCCAGGCGCTTGGCCGTGGCGATGGCCTGCAGGCCGGCAACGCCCGCCCCCAGGATCAACACCCGCGCGGCCTTCACGGTACCGGCCGCGGTCATCAGCATGGGCATGAAGCGAGGGTAGTGATGGGCAGCCAGCAACACGGCCTTGTAACCGGCGATGTTGGCCTGCGACGACAGCACGTCCAGGCTCTGCGCCCGTGAAGTGCGCGGCGCGGCTTCCAGGGCGAAGGCGGTAATACCGCATTCGGCCATCTTGCCGATCAGCTCGCTGTTGAAGGGGTTGAGCATGCCCACCAGGAGGCTGCCGCTGTTGATCAGGGCCAGTTCCTGGTCGTTGGGAGCGACCACTTTGAGGACCAATTGGGCGCCGTAGGCATCGGCTGCGCTCCCCAGGGAAGCACCCACGGCCTCATAGGCACTGTCCGGAATGCTGGCGTTGAGCCCTGCCCCCCGTTGGACGGTGACCTGATGGCCCTGGCCAATCAGTTTCTTGATGGTTTCCGGGGTCGCAGCGACCCTTGTCTCACCGGTCTGCGTCTCGAGAGGAACACCAATGTGCACGACTATTTCTCCTGCGGTGACCTTTTGTCTTTGTAAAAGCCAGCACACTTCGGATGGTGCGCTGGGGCGGCTGTGGAGCGCCAGCCCGCCGGATTCCGGGCGGGCGAAGCATTTTGCAGACGAACCCAGAGGCCTTCAACCGGTTCTGGAGCGAAACTAAGTTAAAACTACAAGTCACCCTGTGACCGCTTGTCGCAGCTGTAAGGCCGCAGCCCGTCAACCATAGGCTATTGGCAGATTAGGAGAAAAAATGAAAAAAATTGCGGTCAATTCGCTTACGGCTTGGTGAATGTCGCAAAATAACCCGCAAAGCCGCGCAGTCAGCAGGGTTAAAGGGTGTTTTTGTGCTTGCGTAACAGTTTACTTAAATGCGACAAATACATATATCTGTAGGTGTTCAAAATAATTGACTACGGAGTCAATTTGTCGCACTTGCTTAGCCTTTTGCTGTGTACGCCTGGGCTTGGTTCACCAGCCAGTCGCGGAATGCACGTAGCGAGGCTGACTCCACCTTGCGCTCTGGAATCATCAGATAGTAGGCCTTGTCACTGCTCAGGGCATGCCTGTTAGCGACCACCAGCCTACCCTCCTCCAACTCGCGCTGGATCAGGAACGGTGGAATCAGGGCGATGCCCATTTCGTGCATGGCCGCCTGGGCGAGCATCGAGAATAGTTCATAGCGCGGGCCTGTCATGTCGCGCTCCACATTCAGGCCCACGCTGCCGAACCATTGCCGCCAGGCATAGGGGCGCGTGCTTTGCTGCAGCAGGGGTAGCTGGGCGATGCGCTGTGCTTCGAGCGTGCCCTGCCCGCCCAGCAGCGCCGGGCTGCAGACGGGCACGGGGTTTTCTCCCATCAGCCTGTGCGACTGGGTGCCGGACCAGTCAGCGTCGCCGAAATAGATGGCGGCATCGAAAGTGGTGTCGGCAAACAGGAATGGCCGGGTGCGGTTGGTGAGGTTGACCGTGACTTCCGGGTGGCGCTGCTGAAAGTCCTTGAGCCGCGGTAGCAGCCATTGGGTGCCGAAGGTGGGCACCACTGCCAGCTCGATCACATTGGCGCCCTGCTGGCGCATCACCGATAAGGTGTCGCGCTCTACGGCATCCAGTTGTGCGGCCACCTGACGGCTATAGGACAGGCCGGCTTCGGTCAGCTTCACGCCGCGACGCGAGCGGCGGAACAATTCCACATTTAGAAATGCCTCCAGGCCACCGATCTGCCGACAGACGGCGCCCTGGGTCAGGGCGAGCTCCTGGGCGGCCTTGGTAAAGCTCTCGTTACGCGCCGCCGCCTCAAAGCAAACCAGGGCGGCGGTACTGGGGATCTTGCGACGCATGTACGTCAACCTCACTTGTAAGGCTGTCAATATGGCGTTTTGCCGATTTACGAAGTGACAAATTATCACTAATTGGTGCGCAATCCTCGTTTGTCCCGGCGGCCGATCAGGCCTAGGCTCAAAGGCACAAGAAACTGCTCCCTATTTCGAGGATTTCGCTCATGGCCGGTAAAGCAAGCTTCAACTGGATCGACCCGCTGCTGCTGGATCAGCAGCTCACTGAAGAAGAGCGCATGGTGCGTGACAGCGCTTATCAGTTCGCCCAGGACAAGCTGGCCCCGCGTGTGCTCGAGGCCTTCCGTCACGAGCAGACCGACCCGGCGATCTTCCGCGAGATGGGTGAAGTCGGGCTGCTGGGTGCAACCATTCCCGAGCAGTACGGCGGCAGCGGCCTGAACTACGTGTGCTATGGCCTGATTGCGCGTGAAGTGGAGCGCATCGACTCGGGCTACCGTTCGATGATGAGTGTGCAGTCGTCGCTGGTGATGGTGCCGATCAACGAATTTGGCACTGAAGCACAAAAGCAGAAGTACCTGCCCAAGCTGGCCAGTGGCGAGTGGATTGGTTGCTTCGGCCTGACCGAGCCTAACCATGGTTCCGATCCGGGCTCGATGATCACCCGAGCCAAAAAGGTCGACGGCGGTTATCGCCTGAGCGGCAGCAAGATGTGGATCACCAACAGCCCGATCGCTGATGTGTTCGTGGTCTGGGCCAAAGATGATGCAGGTGATATCCGGGGCTTCGTCCTGGAGAAAGGATGGCAAGGCCTCAGTGCCCCGGCGATCCACGGCAAGGTTGGCCTGCGCGCCTCGATCACCGGCGAAATCGTCATGGACAATGTGTTCGTGCCCGAAGAAAACATCTTCCCCGACGTGCGTGGCCTCAAGGGCCCGTTCACCTGCCTTAACTCGGCCCGCTATGGCATTTCCTGGGGGGCGCTGGGCGCTGCCGAAGCCTGCTGGCACACCGCGCGTCAGTACACCCTGGACCGTCAGCAGTTCGGCCGCCCGCTGGCTGCCAACCAGCTGATCCAGAAGAAGCTGGCCGACATGCAGACCGAAATCACCCTGGCGCTGCAGGGCTGCCTGCGCCTGGGGCGCATGAAGGACGAAGGTACGGCTGCGGTGGAGATTACCTCAATCATGAAGCGCAATTCCTGCGGCAAGGCGCTGGATATTGCCCGCATGGCGCGTGACATGCTGGGCGGTAATGGCATTTCCGACGAGTTCGGTGTGGCCCGTCACCTGGTCAACCTGGAGGTGGTCAATACCTATGAAGGTACCCACGACGTGCATGCACTGATCCTGGGGCGTGCGCAGACCGGTATCCAGGCCTTCTATTAATAAGGAGCCAGCCCATGGGCGCGCTATCACATCTGCGGGTGCTGGACCTTTCGCGCGTGTTGGCCGGCCCATGGTCTGGCCAGATTCTCGCTGACCTTGGCGCCGACGTGATCAAGGTCGAGCGCCCGGGCAGTGGTGATGATACACGCTCGTGGGGGCCGCCCTTCCTCAAGGATACCGAGGGTGAGAACACCAGCGAAGCGGCTTACTACCTTTCAGCCAACCGCAACAAGCGCTCGGTGACCATCGACTTTACCCAGCCCGAGGGGCAGCGCTTGGTGCGTGAGTTGGCGGCGAAGTGCGACATTGTCATCGAGAACTTCAAGGTGGGTGGGTTAGCTGCTTATGGTCTGGACTACCAGAGCCTGAAGGCGGTCAACCCGCGACTTATCTATTGCTCCATCACCGGCTTTGGTCAGACCGGGCCGTATGCCAAGCGCGCTGGCTATGACTTCATGATCCAGGGGCTGGGTGGGCTGATGAGCCTGACCGGTCGCCCGGAGGGCGAGGAAGGTGCGGGGCCGGTCAAAGTGGGTGTGGCGCTTACCGACATTCTTACTGGGCTGTATTCCACGGTGGCCATGCTCGCCGCCCTCGCCCACCGTGATCAGGTCGGGGTTGGACAGCATATTGATATGGCCTTGCTAGATGTACAGGTGGCCTGCCTGGCGAACCAGGCGATGAATTACCTGACCACGGGCAACCCACCTCGCCGCCTGGGCAATGCGCACCCCAATATCGTGCCTTATCAGGACTTTCCGACCGCGGATGGCGACTTCATTCTTACCGTGGGTAACGACAGCCAGTTCCGCAAGTTCGCCGAAGTGGCCGGGCAGCCGCAATGGGCGGACGACCCGCGCTTTATTACTAACAAGCTGCGGGTGGCCAACCGGGGTGAGCTGATTCCATTGATTCGCCAGGCTACGGTGTTCAAGACCACTGCAGAGTGGGTGAGTCAGCTGGAGGCTGCGGGGGTGCCATGTGGGCCTATCAATGACCTGGCGCAGATGTTCCAGGACCCCCAGGTACTGGCGCGTGGGTTGGCGGTGAATATGCCGCATCCGTTAGCGGGAAGCGTGCCGCAAGTGGCGAGCCCGATACGGTTGTCGGAGACGCCGGTGGAGTATCGCCGGGCGCCACCACTGCTGGGTGAGCATACCGAGGTGGTGCTGGGGGAGGTGTTGGGGCTGGATGCTGGTGAGGTGCTGCGCTTGCGCGGTGCTGGTGTGCTTTAGGGGTGGAGGGTTGTATTGAAAAGCGGGGTGGCCGTCAGGCCGCCCCGCTTTTGCTTTTGGGCTTTTGGGCTTTTTGGTGTGTCAGGGCGGCGATGGGCCTGTCTATAGATGGTGTTGGCTTTGAGAAGTGTCCGCCACAACACCTTCAGCGCCTGTGAGATCGAGCGCCGCCCGCGCGGCGCTTCGCGGCTAAAGCCGCTCCTACGTTTGTTTCGGGCCAGTATCGCCTGTGCTAGGCGCGCGCGACCGCCTTGTTTGTACGACGCGATGCCAAGACGGGCACCCAGGCGTCCGCGCGCAAACCCCACAGGAATAACTGGCCCGAAACAAACGTAGGAGCGGGTTTACCCGCGAAGCGCCGCGCGGGCGGCGCTCGATCTCATAGGCGCTGAAGGTGTTGTGGCGAACACCTGGTGGCCCTGACACGGTCTTTTCCCTCAATATTTCAATTTCATGAAATTAAAGGTTGACCGGCCTCCGAATCCCCTTATAATGCGCCCCACTTCCAGCGGCATCGGAACAACAAACTCCTTGAAA